>DATGND010000117.1:0-5404 GCA_035306925.1 Bacteriovoracaceae bacterium
TGTTCACGCAAAGGATAGTGTGAGCGAGATAGGAAAGGGTAGAACCAGCACAGGCCTTACCAAACTCTTCCATCACGATTGTTGCTGCAGTTGCACCCATCCCAGAACCACCGTATTCTGGATCAGCAGTAATTCCCAGAAGTCCTAATTCTCCCATTTGCTTGAAAGCTTTGAGGTTGAAAGATTCTTCCGTGTCATGCTTTTCAGCGAACGGAGCAAGTTCATTTTTGGCGAACTCCCGGCAAACATTTTGGAGTTCTTTTTCTTCAGACGTAAAAAACCACATAATCATATCCTTTTTGAGAGGCTCAAAGTGTAGCGGAAAAATCAGTTTTTGGAAAATGTGAGTGTCAAATATTAATACCATTCTGGGCCAGAAATGCGTTAAACTAATGAAATATTGGTGAGAGGAGAAAAAAATTGAAAGAGGCGCTTTTGTCGGATGACCCAGTTTTGCCAGGGGAACAGTGGTTTTGCTATTGGAAAACCTCTGCAGCTCTATGGGAAAGTCGAATCCGTACATTAGATACCAGTAAAGAAATATCGATTCCCATCTACTGGGGCTTTCATTCTGAAGGACCAGATAAATGGGATTATGGCCATTATTTGGCGGAACGAGACCTTGCTCGTCTTATCGAATTACTTGTTCAGTATCGCGTCAAGTATCGTTGGTTATTTCCTCTTACTCCTTGCCCTTTAATGCCGAATGGAGGAATTCCAGTAAGTGCTGCTCGAACTTTAAGTGTGGGACCTAAGGGAATTCATCTTAGTAGTTTGAATGCTCAAAACTCCCTTCATAAAATGTACTCTTATTTTGAGCCCAAAGTTTTTTCTGCTTTTAATTCCTTTCTCAAATCCTTCAAGGAGTTTTTAAAAACCACAGAGAATAAAGCAAAGATTGTAGGACAACAGTATTCGTTTACTGAAGATGGAATGCTTACATCTTTTCTCTATGACCAATCCATTGCATTTGAACAGGGATTTGGACGTTATTTAAAGAATCATGAGATCGAAGAATTAAATGATCCAGCAGAAGAGCTCCGTTTAAAAAATGAGTTTTTAAAAGAAGTTGGAGATCTCTTTATCCAAACGGCACAGACTGAACTGGATTCTCTTTGGGGCGGAGAGGAAGAAGTTTCTTTCTTAGGCGCTTCTCCAAAAGAGAGTATTCAGCGTTCTCTTCCTTCAGGAAAAACAAGTATTGGCTACTTTATTGATCTTTTTGAACACTACCTTTTTGCCCGAAAAGTGAGTTCCACTCTTCTTCGCAGTGAGGAGAAAAAAGGCCTTCTTGAGACGGTTCTCAATGAGAATTTCAGAACAGGAAATGCCTGGGATAAAGATGATGAGTGGGAAGGACTTTGTCTTTTTGAACTCTATTCTCCTAAGCCTCAGGATTTTTTCGGACAAGGACTGCATCAGTATCTGAGCTCTCAATTCAGATGGCTGTATCGTTTTCATAATGATGACTTTAAAGATACGGATAGTTTAAAAATTGTTCATTCCAAGTACCTTGATCGTGAACACTTCACTCAGGTGCTGAAAAGTTTTCTCTTAGGGAAAAGAGTTGTTATTGATAAAAATGGACTAGATCCCGAGCTGGAAAAGCGCTTGGGGATTTTCTATGCAGAAAATAATCTGAAGTTAGAACCAGTCCGTTTTCAAACACAAATGACTTTCACTCAACTGGGGGACGGGAAGTTATTAGTCTATGATGGACAAGGGCTTAATAAAGATAACTATCAAGTTTTTTGGAAGAAGATTTTTGAAGTGATGGGTGTCACTCATCTTCATACCGAACTCAGTGATGATGTTTTTAGTCTTTGGAAGAGAAGAGAATGCTCCACTGATGAACTTAATTACCTAGATGTTCGCAGAGTGAGCTTTTACAATCCAACCAGCTATAAAAAGAATGTAAAACTTCAAACACAAAATAAATTTGCCTTCATGAGAATGATTGATCCACAAAAAGCCACCGCCAAATCTTTTGCTCAAGTGATTGATGTGGAATTGCTTCCTCAAGGACGCATTTCTCTTGATTTTGGACATTTTGAGGAAATGAGATGAACTTAACTTTAATCTACCATTTTCAGTCTTTCCAAAATGAAGAGGGGGAATTCAGTCCCGCCCGATACAAAGTGATCTATTGTTTTGCCGGTGCCGGATTTTTGGAGACTCAGACTTTACAAAAACTGGCCTTGGAAATTCCTGAAGCGGATCCTACTGAATTAACTTTTGTAACCCTGGATGATCTTAAACGATTTGCTCTTTTAGTGGCCGAAGAGTTTGAAGAAGATGAAGTTCGCCTTATCTCTGTTCAGGACTTTAATATTGGAATTGATGGGGCCAAGGATATCTCTAGTTTCAGACAGATTTTCTTAGGCTTTGGAGAAGTTATCCGAGCTCAGGGGGCCAGTAAAAAGAGAAAAGGAATCCTTTCTCGTTTTTTCTATTAGTTACATCGTTTTAATTCCCCATAATTATTTCAGAGTTGCTGCTACGAGGCATATTTAACCTTGCAATTTCTTTAGTGTAAGGCTACTTTGTGCCCCTATGAAACCATCTATTTTTGACCTTAATCACGACGATCTAAAAAATTTTCTTGTAGAGAATAAAGTCTCTGGCTTTGGGGCCACGCAGATCTTTGATTGGATTTATAAGAAATGGGAGTTCAATCCAGAGAATTGGTCTAATGTGGCCAAAAAAACTCGCGCTCTTATCCAAGAAAATTATTCGGTAGAATTGAATAAAATCGTCTGGAATGGTCTTTCCAAAGATGGAACTCGAAAGTTCTTAGTTAAAATGAATGACGGTCAAACGGTTGAAGCTGTGGCCATTCCTGCCAAAGACCGACTGACTCTTTGTGTTTCAAGCCAAGTAGGCTGTGCTGTTGGATGTACCTTCTGTCACACGGCCACTCAAGGATTAAAACGCCACTTAAAAACTGGTGAGGTTGTAGGACAATATATGTCGGTCCAAAAGTGGTTATTTGATAATGTGGGACCAGAAGAAAAACTCACCAATATTGTGTACATGGGGCAGGGTGAACCTCTTCATAATTATGAGAATATGAAGAAGGCCACTGAGATTTTTCTTCATGAAAGAGGACTAGGTCTCGGTCAACGTCGTATTACTCTTTCTACTTCCGGGCTAGTTCCTGCTATCGAAAAACTGGCACTGGATTTCCCTCCTGTGAATCTGGCGATCTCTCTTCACTCGGCCAGAAACGATGTTCGTACAGAGATGATGCCGATTAATAAAGTCTATGATCTGGAAAGACTCTTCACTGCTATTAAGAAGATTCCTTTGAAAGCTCATCGACGTATCACCTATGAATACCTTCTTGCTGATGGTGTGAACGATACGATGGAGGATGTGATTGCTCTAGCTGAACTCTTAAACTCAAAAGAGTCTAAGATTAATCTTATTCCATTCAATGAATTCCCTGGCTCCAAATATAAGCGTCCAAGTGAACAGAAGATTATGTGGTTTTTGGATCAGATGATTAAGAGAGGATTTACTTGTACCATCCGCACGACCAAAGGAAGCGATATCCTTGCGGCCTGCGGACAGTTAAAGAGCGAATACGACAAGGTTAATCTTTGGAATAAAGATGAAGGTCCTGTCGTTATTCCGAGTATTGCCAGTACTGCACTTCAGAACTCGACTCGCTAGGAGAGTGTTCTGGAGCGGCCATTTCTGGTCGGCCAGGGCGTGCTCTGCGCTTATAGGTTTCTGCGGCTACATCACGAACAGCTTCTTTCTCAGGCTGAGGAGCTTGAAATCGAAAACTCTCTGCCTCTGAAACTGATTCCTGAACGACAGGATGTCTAGCTTCGGCAATGGCCGTGATCGAAATAAAAAATGCCAGAATAAAAATTTTCTTCATATAAATATCCCTTCTTTAGGATTCCTATATTTCTTTTCGGTTTTTTGTTCCTAAGAGTTGAGTTTTTTTAAAGGGAAACATTTTTAGTTTAAATTAAGTGAATGTTAGAACTTTTGCAGTGACTTTATTGCACAAAACAGGGAGTATGCTACTCAGGTAATTCCTAAGGTGTTGCATGAAATTTTGGTTGTTTAGCTTATATTTGATACTATTTAGCTCCACGAGCTGGGCCCAAATTCGCACCTACTTCAATTACAATCAAGAATCCGCTTATACAGATCCCCGTGGCATTTATCGATATGGTGATAACCTGGAGAAGGTCATCGTTGATGAGCTGAAATCGGCCCGTCACTCTATCTATGTTGCCGTTCAGGAACTCCGTCTGCCAGAAATTGCTAAGACACTAGTGGAAAAGCACCGTGCTGGTGTGGATGTGAGAATCGTTATTGAAAACTCCTATAACTTCGATGCTCTTGAGCAGCGAGACGCTTTAGAGGAAACAGGGGAGTCTTCTTATACTTCACTTGCTCAGTTAGTAGACATTAACGGAAATGGAAAGTTTGAGACTTTTGAGCTGGAAACCAGAGATGCCATTTACATGCTAAGAAAGGCCCGAGTGCCTTTTATTGATGATGCCTCTGATGGTTCGGCCGGCTCCGGTTTAATGCACCATAAGTTTGTTATTATCGATGGTAAAAAGGTGATCGTTAGCACCGCCAACTTTACCATGAGTTGTATTCACGGAGATCTTCGTGATTCAAATACCAGAGGAAATGCCAACTCCTTAATGGTGATCGAGTCCAATAGTGTGGCCAGAGTTTTCACGCAAGAATTTGATCAACTGTGGGGAAGAAATTTTGGTCAGGCCAAGACTTACCGAGGTCCACAAACAGTTAGCGTTGGCGGGCAGAAAATTACTATTCAGTTTTCACCTACCACTCGTCGCATGCACTGGAACTATACGGTGAATGGTTTAGCGGCTAAGCACTTATCCAAGGCTCAGTCTCAAATTCAAGCGGCTCTTTTTGTTTTCTCTGATCAGCAGCTTTCCGATGTTATGCAAAGAGCTCATGGCAGAGGTGTTCATATTGGAGTGATGATTGAGAATAATTTTGCTTTTAGAAATTATTCAGAGTTGCTGGATATGCTAGGGCTCAGCTTACTAGATCCTAATAAGTGTATTTATGAGGATAATAATAAACCTTGGAAAAAGCCCATTAAAGAAGGTGGGATTCCAAGACTGGCCAAGGGGGATATGCTCCACCACAAGTTTGCAGTGATTGATCAAAAAACTACGATTTTTGGTTCACAGAATTGGTCTGACTCTGCCAACTACAATAACGATGAAACATTAATTGTGATTCAGTCCCCAGAAGTGGCCGTAAAATACAGTCGCGAGTATCAAAGACTCCGTCAAAATGCCTGGATTGGGCCAACTCCTTATCTCTTAAAAGAGATCAGTCGCCGAGAAGCATACTGTGCAGAATTAGGTCAGTATTAGATCTTTTCCTTTTG
>DATGND010000118.1:0-2093 GCA_035306925.1 Bacteriovoracaceae bacterium
TTTTAACAGGAAAGACTTATTCCGCCCTAGAGGCTAAAGAACTAGGGCTTGTTACTCAGGTCATTCCTCATACAAAGCTTCGAGAAGAAACGAGAAATATCGCCCTTAAAATGAGCGAAATTCCGCCGATCGCTCTGCAGATGACGAAGAAGTCACTCCTCAATGCTTACCATTCAAACCTTGATTCACATCTGGAACTGGTTTCCGCCATGCAGGGAATTGCTCAGAGAACAGAGGATCATTTCATTGCGCTGGGAGGGATGATGGAGAAAAAAAAGAAAACATTCAAACATTTTTAAAAATTAATTTTGACAACTCGTGCCCTGCCCTAAAGAATTGAAGTATATGAAATTGTTTTCACTTTCTTTACTTCTATTCCTTGTGAGTTGTACGACAATTCATTTTCGTTCAGATAACACTATTCCTGTTACATTCGAAGGTAATCCCAAACATCAAAAGGCCGTAGAAGTAACTGGTACACGAGATTTCTATTTTTGGGGACTCAATCCTGAACACCATGAAGTCTTTATCGATAAAGAACTTCGCAAAGCTGGAATCAAGTCATTATCAAAAGCAATCATTTATGAGCAGAAAGATCCGCAGGATATGCTGATCTCTTTTTTAACATTTGGCCTTTATCTTCCTCGTAGCTGGACCATTATGGGATTTACAGAGGGGAAAAAGCAGTTGAATGATATTGACTTAGATACGATCAATTTAGACTAGTTTGACCGTCAGGAAGGGGTCTTCCAAGGATGGAATTCTTAGGCCAGGGATGGCCTTCTTTCTTTCTCAAAAAATTATTTCTTTTAAATAGTTCCTTCTCTCTATAAAGTGTTGTTCACGGGTGTGCAGTTATTTTTTTAATCTCTTGGCACGATAGTTCCAAAGCGGTTTAGTAATCAGGCCAAACCATAGAAAAAAACCAGCAATACTTCCAATAAAGTTAACGATGAGGAATTCGAAGTTAAATCCCATCTGCATGGTGTAGTAGACAGAAATGAAGGCCCAAATGAGAATGCCGAAGCAGAGGGACATTTTCATTACTTTGTTCCAGGTGATCAATTGGTGAGGAAGTGGTTTGAGGATAGAGAAGGGCCACCAGAAAAAATCAAAATCAAGAAACCAATTGTGAATAAGGGCTATATATTTCATTTTAAGCTGCTCGCAAGGTTTGAGAAGAAACTTTTTTTAAAGTCTTGAATCTCTTCTTCACTCATATCACCGAAGTTCGTTCGATCTAGCTCTCTGTAGTATTGATCCAATTCTATGACAAATCGAGACTTAAAACGAGGAATCATTTTGTTATAAATCTTTCTTTCCTTTGCATAGGTCATAATCAGTTTCTTTCGAGCACGCGTAATTCCTACGTAGCAAAGACGTCTTTCTTCATTGATATCAGAGTTATCAAGAATGGTTTTTTTATGAGGAAGAAGTTCTTCTTCCATCCCCACTAAGAACACATTATCAAACTCAAGCCCTTTAGAAGCATGGAGAGTCATTAAGGTGACTTCATTATTCTTGAACTCTTCACTAGAGGATGAGTCTTGAGAGTCAGCAAGTAATAGTCTTTCAACGAAATTTTTAAGAGTAGCGTCCTCTTTAAAGCGATCCTGGAAGCGATCAGCAGTTAAAAGGAAATTTTTCACATCTTCTTTTTTTCGATTCATGAGTTTAGCACTGTCATAGCTTTTCTCTATGAAATCATAATACTGAATCTCTTCAATTAACTGATTAATTGTTTCAAGCAATGGCTGATCTTCAAATAAGATACGATATTTTTTTAGAAGTCCTATAAACTCTCGCGCTCTCGGGTGATCTTCTTGATCATCAAGAACAGAGAATAAGGATCTTTTCTGTTGAATGGAGATCTCTAGAAATTTATTCAGAGTGACAGAACCAATTCCTCTATTGGGAACGTTAAGGATTCTCCTCAAAGCGAGTTCATCGCGGGGGTTTTGAATAACAGATAAGTAAGCAATGATATCCTTAATTTCTTTTTTTTCGTAAAACTTTTGTCCGCCAATGATGTTGTAAGGAATCTGAGCGAGTCTTAACTGATCTTCGATAGGGGGAACTTGAGTATTAGAGCG
>DATGND010000119.1:0-2596 GCA_035306925.1 Bacteriovoracaceae bacterium
AGGAATTAGCGAGCAAACCCTCTACACGTGGAAGAAAAAGTATGCAGGGCTTGGCGTTCCCGAGCTTCGTAAACTCAAGACCCAGGACGAAGAAATAACTCGTTAAAAGCGTCTTGTAGCGGATCTAATGCTTGATAAGCAGATCCTTCAGGACGTTCTGTCAATAAAGCTCTAAGGCCCTCCCGAAAACGTTTAATCGCATTTGATGTTCAGAAGCGTTTTAGCATTTCCGGTAGAAGGGCCTGCAAAGTTCTTCAACTCGATCGTGGTTCCTATCAGTACATTCCGGCACCTCGAGATGATAGTGCTATCAGATTGAGGATGCGAGAATTGGCGGCTGACCGTCCTCGATATGGTGTTAACCGTCTACATGTTCTTTTAAGAAGGGAAGGCTGGGTCATTAATCACAAGAAAACAGAACGTATATACAAGGAAGAAAAACTTTGGGTAAGAACCAAGAAGGTAAGAAGAAGAAAAATGATCGCGATTGCACGAGTTGCTCCAAAACTCACATCAAGTCGGTGAAAAACACTAATGTCTATTCTTGTAAACGTGTTATTAGTCATGAGTATCGCAGACTCTCTACTGTGGATTGGGCCGTTATCGAACTTGATCGTCCAGTTACAGGGCGCGCACCACTTAAGCTTAGTCATAAAACACCTAAAGTTTCAGAGTCATTATTTGTTATTGGAACACCTAGTGGTGTCCCTTTAAAAGTCGCTACAGGAAAGGTGAGAAAGACTTCAATAGATACATTCACAACTAATATTGATAGTTTCGGAGGAAACTCGGGCTCACCTGTTTTTAATAGTAAGACAGGTTTGGTTGAAGGGATTCTTACTAGAGGTGCAGTGGACTATGAGTATACTTGGTTAGGTCTTGGATGTGGTAAAGTGAAGACCTATTCAGAGAATGGTGGCGGTGGTGAAACGGTCACTCTCATTGACCATATAAAAAGTAGTTTGAAGTAAAGAGTAAAATAAAAAGGCCCTAGCGGGCCTTCCTTAATAATTTTCATCTTCTTTCGGAGCTTCTTCCCAAGTAAAACTACAATTAGCAAAATAGTAGTTAATATCATTAACAAGCATGGCAGTGATACTGGAATGAGTGTAAGGATCATTCATTAGATAAGTATCGATGATCCCTGAATCTTTCATAACATCTTCGAAGCGAATTGTGTTACCTTCGATTTCACTTCCTGAGCTAAAAAAAACGCCTAACGAAGTTCTTTGATGTATCATTTGGTTTTTGTTTTTGATTTCCAGGTTCAAAGTGTTTTTAAGAAAATCATCTTCAGCAGATTGATCTGTTGGATTCGCTGTGATTTCAAGAGTTGTCTGAGGCTCTAGTTTACCAAGAGTTTTTAAAACCTTATCCACACAAGATTGGTGCGCAGGAGAGAAGTAAGTAAACCTATTACATGAAGACAATTTCTCATTAATAACTTCGATAGGCTTTTTTATACGATAAGCCCCATGACATATAATTGACTCAAGCCTACTTGGAGCAAGGATACTGTAGTTACTTGGATAAACGTTGTTGAATGTGAGTCAATTAGATGAAGATTAATTTAGAACTCCTTTAGTTTAGTGATTAAAAAAAATTAAGATATGTTTCTTAAGCATCTTTAAATATTTATTTACTGATTTAAATCATCTCTTTGGCCGTTATGGTCAAGTTTACATGATTTTACTAACCTTTTTTGTATCCCTTTGTCACAAATCAATCATGAGATTCGTCTTAACTTGGGTAAAGGAAATGTTGCCATGAAATACTTCGCTCTTTTTTTACTTATATTGATGATGGCCCGGACTACTTTAGCTGAATCCATAGATAGTTTTATTAATCGAGTTAAAGATAAGAACTTAGAAATCTCCGCTCAAAGATCTATCGTATCAGCATCAGAAGCAAGGAGTAGGGGCTATTCATTAATGGCCCCCATGGTGGGAGTTTCACAGATGAAGAGTGGTCACGGTACTTCTTATAATTTTGAAGTACAGCAAAAGATCCCTCTTTCTAATGGACTCTCTAGTGATAAGAAAATGAGAGAGAATTCTTTTGATTTACAGAAAAAAGAAAGTGATCTTTTTGTTCGAGAAAAACTATTAGAGGCCCGTTTGGCCTTTGTGAGCTATTGGAGAAACTACGAGAAAGAAAAGTATATTAAAGAAGTTCGTGACTGGCTTAAACAGCATTCAAAGTATGCTCAATCTCTGGTTCGCTCTGATGCGAACTCTCAAATTTATGCTCTAGAGATTGAAAGCTATTTAGGGATTTTAGAAAATGAGTTGAGTAGTGTGAGAAGTCTGCTTGAGTCAGATAAGGCAAAGCTTAGGGAATTGAGCTTTGATGAGAACTATCTTCCAGGTGTTCCTAAGTTAGATGAACCTCCAGTGCTTGCCGAAGAAGCTGGGACATCAAGGATTTCCTCTATTAATCTTTCAAAGCTAAGAGTGGCCTCTGCAAAACTTGATGTAGCTAAAGCTTCTTATCTTCCCAATCTAAGTGTCACTGTCCGCAAAATGGATCGTCCGATGCTTGGTATGGCCGATCTGGAAATCATGTTAGGAATTGATCTTCCCTTTGCTTTTTTCTG
>DATGND010000120.1:0-2880 GCA_035306925.1 Bacteriovoracaceae bacterium
GTTTAACAATAGAAACCATTTACCTATTGAACCAATCATTAGGTTTTAAACTAAAATTAGGGGAACAAAATGAAAGACGTACGTATCATCAAGCGTTACCAGAACCGCAAGCTTTACGACACTTTCCAAAGCTGTTACGTGACTCTAGAAGAGAACGCTCAGATCATTCGTGAAGGACACGAAATCCAAGTGATCGACAACAAATCTAAGAACGACATCACTTATATGACGCAGATCCAACTTCTGTTTGATCAAGAGCGTAAGTCTTTAAAGCCAGGTGATACTGAACTTCTTAAGCGCGTTGTACGTTCTGAAGAAGGAACGCTAACTGGTTATATCAAAATGCTTGAAGCTAAACTTGATATGAACTTCGAAGCTCCTGCTGCTGAAGCTTTCAAGCCAGCTTTTGTTGCAAACCTAAATTCTTCTATGGAAAATTCGACGACTCTGAACTAATCTAGGTTCATGAGTAACAAAAAATTTTTTATGCCGCTCATGGCCCTTGTGGCCATGAGTTTTACTGCCCCATCATTTTCACAAGAAGAGAGAGCTTTCTCTCCCAAAATCAAAGTCCAAGATACCAGCTCTGATTTAATTGACTCTTCCCCAGCTAAACCAGCTGTTGAGCAACCTAAATCGGAAGTTAGAGCTACTTCAGGAGCTCCTCGACGTATTCAACGTCATGGACTCGGAATTGGTCTCGGACAAACTTTTCTATTAGGTGGCTTCTCTAAACACGGAAACAATAAAATCACGGCCGATCTTCTTTACAGTTATGCGGCCAGCTACTCTTTTGATCTCTTGGCCAATGCTCACTTCTCTCAACACAAAGACGAAGGCGAGAAAGTAAAGCTTCTTGGTTTTAATGCAGGGATTAAGGCCCGTGTCGTTGAATTTGATAATTTCTCTCCTTATGTAGTGGGTGGCCTTGGATTCTACGCCCCACAAGTGCGTCGTCACAGTGGTGGAAAGATGCAGTGGTCAGACCAAAAACTCACCTTTGGTGTTAACTTTGGTGCCGGAGTTGATCTTCGATTAAATGATGAATGGGTAGTAGGAGTACTAGGTCAACTTCATGCCCCGTTCGTTGTTGAACAAGAAGGCCAAAAAGATGTTCGTGGTTACTACTTCAAACTTATGTTCACAGGAATGTATTTATTCTAATGAATAAGCCTCACCGCCTCTACATATTCACAGGTAAAGGCGGTGTAGGAAAAACTGTCCTTGCCAAAGCTTTTACCCGCTATCTTCAAAACCAAAACATTAATGCTGTTTATTTAACATTTGCGACCTCTGAGTTAGGCGAAGTTAAAACTCAAAACCGCGTTGTAGAAGTAGACGGTATTAAGCATCTTGCACTTGATCTTGAGAAGTGTGCAGAGGGATATATTGAAAAAAAACTTGGCTCAAAAATGGTGGCTTCATGGATTGTGAAAACACCTTTTTTCAGAGCTCTGGTGAATATGATTCCTGGCTTCAATTATCTTATTTATCTAGGTCAGGCACTGGAGTTACTAGAAGCAGATAAGAGTCTGGTTTTCGTACTCGACTCTCCGGCTTCAGGTCACGCCGTCACGATGATTGAGGCCACAAGTAACTTTGGTCAGATTTTTGGAACTGGTCTTGTATTTGAGGATACTAATAAGATGCTTTCCCGTCTTAATGATCCTCACTATGCCAAAGTCGTCATAGCGGCCCTCCCTTCGCAGATGAGCTGGCAAGAATCTATCGAGTTAAAAACTTCTCTCGGAGAAAGGACCCCTATCTCTTGCGATATCGTTCTCAATAATTCACTCACTCCACTCTTTAAGAACCAAGACAACATTCCTCATAATTTACAGGAAAAATTATCCTTCGAAGAAAGTCTTATCAGAGAGCAAAAAGAAGTTATCAAGGCCATTATTCCTCACTCGCTGCAACAAACTCCTGAGAAAATCGAAAGAGATTTACTTGGAAGTCTTTCCCCTCTCCTCTAAAATAAACGGGCCAACTTCATGAAGGATATCTTTTGAGTTTAGAAATTAAACAATTCGAAATATTTTGTGGAACCGGTGGTGTAGGAAAAACAACTCTTGCAACCAGCAGGGCCATCTATCTTGCCGGTAAAGGAAAGAACATTCTTCTTATTACTATTGATCCTGCTAAAAGGCTTAAAGACCTCCTGGGTTTGCAAGAACAAGACGTGGGAGAAGTGAAGAGGATTACTTTTGAAGGGGTTGAACTGGATGCTCTTCTGATGTCCAGCCAACATACCATCAAACGTATGGCCCGGGATATCAACTCCAAGGACCTCGAATCAAACAAGATTATTAGTATTCTTACTAAACCCTATGGGGGAATGAATGAGATTCTCTCTCTCATCGAAGTTCAGATGCAGAATGAGAAGAATATCTATGATGCTATTGTCTTAGATACTCCTCCTGGCTCTCACTTTTTAGACTTCCTCAAAGGAGCAAGTAAGATCAATCATTTCTTCGATCAAAGTTTCATTGATATTTTTCAATACGTAACTAATAAAAGTGAGAAGAAAAGATTCAGTATCATCAATAAGGTTATTTCATCTGGAGTCAATAAACTTCTAGAATACCTCTACCGGGTAACCGGTGCTGAATTCATTGAAAACTTTATCGAAGCGATTAAAATCATCTATGATTCCAAAGGGGCATTTTTGAAAGGTTTTGCCCTTCAGGAGCAATTCAAAGATCGCTCTAAGTCCAACTGGTTTCTTGTTACCTCGGTAGAGCAAGGAAAAATCTATGAAGCTTTGGAAATAAAACATCACGCTCGACACTACTTTCATGAAGATCATTACCTGCTCCTCAATAAGTGTTTAGAGGAAGAACTTTCCAATTGGAATCCGACTGATGATTCACATTTACG
>DATGND010000121.1:0-3120 GCA_035306925.1 Bacteriovoracaceae bacterium
CCGGCCCCAATTTGTTGATCACCACCTAGAGGACCTGATTTTAAACAATGAACGTTAAGACCGCTGGCCTCAATGATTCTCTTCCCGGTGGTTCCTGTGGCCCAGATATCAAATTGAGAAAGTTGATTTTTATTAGAGAGAACCCAATCCACCATTGTGTTCTTTAAATTGTCGTGAGCAATGAGGGCAATCGTTCGTTTCATTGTTTTATTATAAGAAAAAGATGAGGTGTTTAGAAGGGATAATTTAGAGAAATTCCTTAAGACTGAAAAGAATCAGTCTTAAGGAGTAATAATAAAATTATTGGTTAACACTTTCTTCGGTGCGTCCTTCAGTACCTTGAGTATCTTGTTGTTCTATTTGATCATAGTTTTCCTGGAAGTCATCTTCCATTCTTTGATCAGAATCCATATCCTCCCCTGTCCCAAGGCCTGCATCACCTTCCATTCTTTCATCAGTTGTTTCCATACCTCTGACTTCTTCATCCTGGCGATCTTGGTTACAAGCGATGGCCAGAGAGAATAGAGAAATAATACTTAATAGGCTAATTAGTTTTTTCATAAGTGCTCCTTGGTTATAAACCTCAGAGCATTTTCGAATGCTAGCACATAACTGATAACTATAATTTACCCAAAGATTTTGACTCTAATTATTAAACTGAGTTGTCAGTTGTGATGACTTAATAAGAGTTGGGGTATTGAAAGGAAGAGTAAAGTTTTTTGTTCCATGGCCACAAGGGAGGTTAGCATAGAGAGGAATCGGAAGAATTTGTGACCATCTCTTTATGGCCTTGTCCTTCATGTCCTTACCATTTTTCTCCAGACCTTCTGTGAATGCTCCAAGCACAATGGCCTTCACCTCAGGGCCGATGATTCCTGCCTGATACAGTTGTTCAAACATGCGATCAATGCTGTATCCTCTTTCTCCCACATCTTCTAAAAAGAGAATTTTTCCTTTGGTCTTTATTTGCCAGGGAGTTCCCAGTGAGCTTTGGACAATACGGAGGTTTCCACCAGTGATGACTCCTTCAATATGAGTAAGATCTTTGGCAGCACTGTTGAGAGGTTTAAGTCTGAAACTTTTTTCCTTTACCTCTCCACGAAGAATTTTTAAGAGCTCCTGATACTCCTTCTTATGGTAAGGAATACTTGAGTAGTTAATCCCATGAAGTGTTGGCCAGTTCCATTTTTGATTGAGAAATAAATGAAGAGCAGTGTTATCACTGAAGCCAATAAAGCATTTTGTTATTTTCGGTTTTTTTATTTTTAGTAATTCCGGAATGAGTCTCATGCTTCCATACCCACCACGCAAACTCCACATCACAGGTGAAGGGGAGTTGAGCGAGGAGATGAAGTCTTGAATCTGAAAGTCTCTTTCTTGAGCAAAGTAGAGTTTAGTTCGATTAAACTTTGGATGAAAACTGACTTGGATATCTTTTTTAGTTAACTCCAGTGTGTTTTCGAAAACATCAACAGGAGCTGATGAAGCAGGAGCAATAAGAGAGATTTCATCTAGATCTGTGAGGTATTTCCAATGTTTCATTATTCCATGATAGCCCATATTTAAGGGACTATCATGGAAAAAATATTTATTTTTGAATGAGATAGTAGGTATAGCCTATGTAGATAAGAAGAAAGATAGCTCCCATTGGACGATTGAGCTTCTTAGTAGAGAAAGCAAAAATGAAAGTGAGTAAGCTCACTCCTATCATTAGAGGAATATCTATATTTTGAATATGCTCATTTACACTCAAGCCTTGTGAAGCCAATAGACCTGAAAATCCTAGAACAGAAAAAATATTAAAGATATTTGATCCCACAACGTTACCGATGGCTATATCTCTTTGACCTCTGATCGTTGCTACTACAGAAGTGGCCACTTCTGGTAAAGAGGTTCCTGCGGCAACAATGGTCAGTCCGATCACGGCTTCACTCATGCCAAGCAGTCTGGCACCATCTACGGCTCCACTTACAAATAATTTAGCTCCACCTATGAGCATACCAAGTCCAAGAAGTAGACGGCCGACATCCATTAAAACGCTACCTTCTGCTTTAATGTCTTCTTCAACTTCACCAACATTGGCCTTAGAGCTTTTAAATTGAAGGTAGGTATATCCAATAATGAGGGCTGCAAAAATGGCGGATTCAATAAAGCCGATTTTAAAGTCTCTTCCAAATATCCACAGCATAACTGATGCGACAATCATTAAAGGAATATCAAATCTTATGAGCTGACGAGAAAAGGTTAACGGCATGATGACACCGCAAAGCCCTAAGATAAGAACAATGTTGAAGATGTTTGACCCAACCACATTACCTAGAGCAATATCAGGGTTTCCTTGCATAACGGAAATGATATTAACTGATAGTTCAGGAGCGGAAGTACCAAAAGCAACGATAGTCAGACCAATGGCCACAGGAGAAATATTAAAGCGAACTGCAATCTTGGAGGCTCCATTAACAAAAATATCTGCTCCATAAGTAAGAACTACGAGACCAATAACAATAAAGAGAATAATCATTAAAATTTCCATGCTAAGTTTTTATCATAACACATTGTGACATGTAACCATTTGTTTTGACTGTACTGGAAAATAGTCTTATAAATAACTGCAAGTGATTTGCAACTTTAAGGAATGCACATGAAAAGACTCTTCCTAGTAGCTCTTTGTCTACCAACTTACGCCTTAGCTCATATCGATGATACTTTGGCCCCAATTGAGGTATTTGATCATAGTGAGGATCAAACCCTGGTTGATTTTATCCCTAGTGTCACAACTCTTAGAGGAAGAGAGTTACAAAAAAGAAGGGAATCAAGTATCGGGGATACTCTACAAACAGAAGCAGGGATTACAAGCTCTTCCTTTGGTCCGAGTGCAGGTCGTCCAATGATTCGTGGACTCGATGGAGATCGTATTCGTATTCTTCAAAACTCACTGGGAACACTAGATGCTTCAACTCAAAGCTTAGATCATGCTATTCCGGTAGATACTCTGACTATTGAACAGATAGAAGTGGTTCGTGGTCCGATGTCATTACTTTATGGTTCAAGTGCAGTCGGCGGGGTGATTAATCTGGTAACGAACCGGATTCACTCTGAATATGAGGAAGGTTTTTTCTC
>DATGND010000122.1:0-8064 GCA_035306925.1 Bacteriovoracaceae bacterium
TAGGTTGACCCTTATAGTGAATAGATAGTTCAGGTAGCTCGCTCGACTCATCTGAGTAAACTACGGCAATCTTTGAAGATGTGCTGGCGAGACTTTCCACAAGGTCTTTTAGATCCTTGTAATTAGCGTGTTCAGATTTCTTGATAACTAAACTCACTTCGTTCTCTAATGCCTGATAAACACCTTTAAGTTGTTCAATGATTGCTGTATCTAACATAACTACCTCTCTTCTTACTTTTAGCTTGTTTAAATTTTACCTACGAGGTCCAGTCCTGGTTTAAGCGTTTCCGAACCTGGTTTCCATTTAGCTGGACATACTTCATTAGGGTTATTTCGAATGAACTGAGCCGCTTGAACTTTTCTCATCAATTCATCAGCATTACGTCCAATACCGTTATCGTGAATCTCTGCAAGCTTGATATTGCCATCAGGATCAACTAAGAATGTTCCACGGTAGGCAAGACCTTCTTCTTCAATATAGACACCTAGGGCGCGAGAAAGGGCACCTGTTGGGTCGGCCAGCATTGGGTAATTGATTTTTTTGATCGAATCACTGGTGTCATGCCAAGCTTTGTGAGTGAAGTGGGTATCAGTCGAAACCGAATAAACTTCTACGCCCATTTTTTGGAATTCTTCATATTTTTCGGCCATATCAACTAATTCTGTCGGACATACGAAAGTAAAGTCTGCTGGATAGAAAAAGAGAATAGACCATTTACCAGCAAGATCTGCTGAAGTAACTTGTTTGAACTCATTCTTATGGTAAGCCTGAGCTTTGAATTCTGGTAATTTAGAGTTAATGATTGTCTTCATGAAATCCTCCTATGAATGACATTGGTTCTTTGGATTATTATTTCCGTTGACTCATATTCGATCATTTCCCCAAAACATTCCAATCTTTGATTTCTATGGCCCTATAGATGAAATCTATGGCGAGCTTTGCCTGATAGATAAACTCGATACATGGTTTATAATTTAAAGAAAATCTATATGTTGGGAGTATGAATGGATTCTTCGCTGTTTCAGAGTTTGTTTACATTTATGAATAATCACATCTTCACGATTATTTATTTGTTTGTAGCCTTAGAAATTTACCTGGTTATCAGTGTCTTTTGGATGATGAAAAAGCACGAAATGACTCTGGTAGATGCCATGGATAATCTTATGAAGGGGTTTGAGGATGCTCCTGATAAAGATTCAACGCTTTATTCTCATGAAAAAATTCAAAACTCACTTCAGTTTGTAATGAATAAGATTGCTCATGAGCCGGAAACCAAGGGACTTTTTTCTAAGAATGCCCGCAGAGTTAATGAGAAAGCGATGTTTGCTCGCCATTATAAGCTTGAAATTTTTGCTTCGGTGATGGGAACTATGGTGCAGGTTTTCCCTCTGTTGGGAATTCTAGGAACGATTCTTGCCATTGCTCAAACAGCTTTTTCAGGAGCAGGACAAATTGATGTGGCGGGACTTTCAAATGCTTTTGTTATTGCCATGGATACAACCATTCTCGGTATTACTTTTGCCATTATCTTCATGGTTATTGAGAGTTCCTTTCAGCCCAAAATTGATCGAGTGATCACAGAGAGTGAAGAGTACCGAAAAATTCTTTCTAATATTTATCTCTCTTAGAAGGTCATCATGAGAAGAAGAAGACAAAAAAGAGTAGTTGAACTTACGGCGTTGCTCGATCTCCTCTTTATGATGGTGTTTATTTCTCTTGCTCAATCAAAGCAAGTTCCACCAAAGGTTGAAGCAGCAGAAGTTAAAGTAGAAAAAGTTCAAGAAACAAAACCACAAGAACCTCAAGGGCGAGTGGCCGTATCAGCGATCTTTCATTTTCATGCGACACCTGGTAATCCAGGAATTCCGGAAGGGAAGTACCGCATGGAGGGAACATTTAATTATGATACAGGCTCTCTTCATTTAGGTGGTTCATCATGGATTCAGCGACCACCAAATTATGATATGGTTCCTCTTTCAGGAATGATTAATCATGAAAGAGATCTGTTCAAAGGGGCCATTGAATTTCCTCATTGTAACCAGTTTACTTTGCGCAAAGTGAACCCTTCAGGAAGAAGTCCTGTTTCGGGAGTCTGGAAGGGTGAATATAATTGTTCGCAAGGGGATACGGGATTAACTCTGACAATTGAATAAAAAAGGGCCTCATTAATCAGAGGCCCTATTTTTATAGATGCCAGTCACCGCTGGATTCTGGCTGATAAACTACTTCTAAAATTCGTAATGTTCTTGTTTTCCCATCTGGAAACATCCAGTTAATTTCCTGACCTACTTTAAGTCCAATCAAAGCCGAGCCAAGAGGGGCGAGTATGGAAATCTTACCCTCACTAGAGTTTGCATCTTTAGGATAAACCAAAGTCACCACCGATTCTTTATTATCTTGAACATTCAAGTATCTCACTTGAGAATTCATAGTGATGAGGTCTTTAGGAACTTCTTCATCTGAAAGTACTCCTGCACGATCAAGTTCAATTTCAAGATCTTCAAACTCATCTCCATCGTAAGAATCGAGAAGGTTTTTAAGTCTCATAAAATCTTTTTCTGTAACATAGATCTTATCTTCGTTGTTCATGGAGTAATCCTTTATAAATATAAACTTTAAGAAACTAAAAATGAATGACTGACTAGTGACTAGAGACCAAGAGTCAGTCGCAATAGAAGTGCGACTGTGGTGCGTGAATTAATATGGTATGACATATTGTAATGAATCATAGAGTTATCTTAGAGGAACTACTATAAAAGTCAAGTTGGGGAGCGTAGACTCCCCATATCTTTAGATTAGGCTTTACCAATTCTTTGACGCCATTCTTTCTCAAGTCGCTCACGATGATCTGGGTGAGCAATAGAAATAAGCGCTTTGGCCCTTTCACCAAATGTTTTACCAACAAGGTTGACTACACCCCATTCTGTAACCACGTAGTGCACGTGTGAACGAGTTGTTACTACTCCAGCTCCCGGTTTGAGGATATTAGTGATACGTGATTCGCCTTTGGCCGTTGTTGAGGTAAAGGCCATAATTGGTTTTCCGCCATCGGAGAGAGCTGCAGCTCGCATGAAGTCCATTTGACCTCCAACCCCTGAAATATGTCGGGTTCCAATAGAGTCTGCACACACCTGCCCTGTAAGGTCGATTTCCACACATGAGTTAATAGCTGTCACTTTAGGGTTTCTCATGATGTAGATTGGGTAGTTAACATAGGCCACATCAAGGTTTAAAACATTCATATTATCGTCGACATACTCATAGAGTTCCTGTGAGCCGATCATGAAAGTTGAAATGCACTTATCGCGATGGAATTTTTTCTTACTGTTGTTAACGGCACCACACTTAATAAGTTCAAAAGCACCATCACTCCACATCTCCGTATGAAGTCCAAGGTTCTTATGATCTTTTAAGAAGTGGCAAACAGCATTAGGAATATTACCGATACCTAGTTGTAGGGTAGCCCCATCTTCAATAAGTTCAGCAATGTTTTTACCAATATCCATTTCAGCTTGGGTAAGAGTTGCTTGTTTTGGTGAGTAAAGTTTTTCGTTGTACTCAAATGCATAATCGATATCATCCACGTGCAGAAGTCCATCTCCATGGACTCGTGGCATGTGTGAGTTGATTTGAGCTAGAACGATGTCCGCTGTTTCAACAGCAGCTTTGGCACAATCAACACTTACACCGAGAGAAACGAAACCGTGTTTATCAGGAGTCGAGACATTGATAAGTGCTACATTCAATTTCTTAATTCCATTTCTAAATAGCAGAGGAATTTCGGATAGAAAGACTGGAATATAGTCGATGGTATCGTAATTCATATAGGGTCTTAAATTCTTACCTACAAAAAGGTTAGATACTCTAAAAGACTCAGCATATTCTGGTCTGGCATAAGGAGCTGAACCCTCAGTATGCATATGGATAATTTCAACATTTTTTAGCCTAGGAGCTTCTTTTACGAGCTCATCTAGAAGATAGATAGGTGTAGCTGCTCCTGCATGGACAAATAGAGAATCATTTGACTTGATGTGCGAGAATAATTCAGAAGGTGTTGCCACAAGTTTCATATTTTTCCTCATTTCTAAGTAAATCTTAAAGTTTAATGTTCAAGGGAAGCTCTGTAAAAGTCAATTAAGTAGAACTTAACAATTTTACTTATTCCGAGGTGATTATAGAGAAGAAATGATCTGATAGAGAGCACCACTTTTCGCGCTAAGAGCTTCAAGGATAGCAGATTTCTCAAGCATTAACACACTTGAGTTTCTGCATATCTTAATGCCCATAGGAAGTGGAGTATTATGAATGAGATGATAGAGTCCCACCATGGATCCAATTGGTAGAGAGTCTAGAACTTTCTTTTTCTTGAGAAGCTTAACTTCTCCTTGAAGAAAAACGAGTCCCACATTCGGAACTTGTGATTCGTAAACGAGATCAAAATCATTCTGAAAAAAGAGAGGCGGTTGCAACTCTTTTAATGTCGTTATTTCTTCTTCTGATAGTTTAATAATTTCCTTACTCATGAAAGCAATATAGCAATTAAAAAAAAACTAAAATATGTCCTAGGTCAGTAAATTAAAATTGGATGTTAGCAAACTCTATAAGCTTCTCTTCATCTTTAATAAAGATTACTTTCCCTTCTTGTTCAAGGATACCTTCATCTTTAAATTCTGAAATAAAGCGTATAACAGTTTCACTGGCCGTTCCGATCATAGCAGCTAGTTCGTCACGAGTAAGTTTGATATCCAGTCGAGTACGATTCTGTTCTTTGATTCCGTAAGATTGTTTTAACATCAAGAATAACTCTGCAAGTCTTTCTCTTACATTCTTTTGACTTAAAGAAGCAGTCATTGATTCTGCTGCTCCCATTTCCTTACTTAGTTTTTGGATAAGTTGAATTGCAATTGCAGGGTGGCTCTGAATGGCCTTATAGATAAATTTTCTATCGATAAAACAAACAGCAGCATCTTCAAGGATGGTTGCTGTTGCATTGTAAAGCTCATCACTAAAAAGCGAACGGTGACCTAAGACGTCTCCTTCACTGGCGATGCGAATGATAGACTCTTTACCATCGTTACCAATTTTAGAAATTTTAATTTTTCCGGAGTTAACACAGTAAAGGCCAAAAGGCGGATTACCTTGATGGAAGATGGTATGACCCTTTTTATAGATGTTCATTACCTTGTTTTCGCTTACTTCTTTTATGGCACTATTCTCTAGTTCACAAAAGATTCCCTTGCTTCGAGAAGAGCAGTTTTCACAATTGACATTTTTTACGACTGACACAAAAGACTCCTGTAGTCTGATATTCCTAGGAGGACTATACTCATTGAAGTAATATTTTAAACTGATCTCTATCAGCTTTTGCTACTTAATTTTTTAATTTGATTTCAATAATTTCAGGGAACAAGCTTAACAAAACTTATACAAGCTTATCATAAGCTTTAGAGAAACTTAATTCTTTTAAGTGGTTGCATCGATACCAAAGAAAAACGATATAACATCTTAAAAATTCGTCCGCTCCTGATAAGAAACATATTTGAATTCATCTCTAATCATCCGATAATTGGTATAGTGTTTCAAAGGGATAGGGATGGATCACAAAGTTATTTATGATGATGGGCAAGTGAAATGGTACGTTTTTGGAAGAGACACCCAAAAGCCTAATTCGATAATCGATACTAATGAATATGCCATTGAGGCAGGGGATGAGGTGATGATCCTCGATCCTGGTGGAACAGAGATTTTTCCTTATGTTCTAAGTTCTGTCTCTGAAGTTATTGGCCTTGAGAAGGTGACGAAGTTTCTATGTTCTCACCAAGACCCCGATATTTTTTCTTCTTTACCCCTGTGGATGGCACTCTGTCCGAATGCTACTATCTACATGCCTCGTATTTGGTCTAATTTTATGAGTCACTTCGGTAAAGAATGTTCTTCAAACTTCTATCCAGTACCAGATAAGGGTGTTGATATCAGATTAGGTAATGAGAATTTAAATATTATTCCGGCACATTTTCTACATGCTTCTGGTAATATCAACCTTTTCTGCCCACGCTCTCGTATACTTTTCTCTGCAGACGTGGGAAGTGCGCTGGTGCCACTAGACTATCCATTCTTCATTGAAAACTTTGAAGATCATATTCCTCTAATGAAGGGATTCCATGAGCGTTGGATGCCTTCTAATGTGGCCAAAAGTGCATGGATTCGTCAGATTCGCTCATTGAAGCCAACTATGATTTGTCCTCAACATGGTTCCATCTTTAAAGGTGAAAAGATGGTTAACCAATTTTTAGACTGGCTAGATAACCTTGAAGTAGGTCTTCTAAGCCACGACTAATTTTTAAGTCAGTACCTCAAAAAATATGCCCAAAGGTATTTGCAATTCCCCTTTATTCAGGTGTTTGTCTGATAGAGGGGGGTTGATACTGATAACAGAACTGATACTCTTGGGCCCATGAAACTAAAAAAACGACCCCTCATTTTTTCTTTAATTACCTCGTTCTGTTTCTTTGAACCGTTGGCGAAGCTGTTATACTTCAAGGCTTCAACTCAGTTTGAGTGGGAGATCATTCTAAGTAACCTTCTCAGTAGAAATACATTCTGGGATATCGTGAACTTCTGGCTGATCTTTCCTCTCGCAGGACTTACTTTAATTAAGATTCGAGTATGGTCTTATGGGCTCTTCATGGTGCTGATGAGTTATAATATTTATTCGCTGGTGACTTATGAAGCCTATAGCTGGCCTTATAACAATCATATGCCTCATGCCTATAATTTATTTTTAACAGTAGTTTGCTTAGGGATTATAGTTGCCTTTTGTTTTCCTAAAATTAGAAGACCATTCTTCGATCGCAGAGCTCGTTGGTGGGAACCGCAGAAGAGACATAATATATTTTTAGAAACGGAGTTGAAATCTTCCTTTGATACAGTTCACTCTATTATCACCAATATTTCAACAACAGGAGCATTCGTTCTTATTCTAGAAGATTTAATAATTGGAGATCGATTTATGGTGAACTTCAGAATCATGGATGAAGTTTTTGCATGTGAGGTAGAAGTTATTCATCAGCTTAATAATGGAACGATCAATGGTTATGGAGTGAAGTTTATTAATATGAGTTTTAAGAGTAGGGATCGATTAGGAAAAGTCCTGAAAGAATGGGAGCAAATGAATGCTCCCGTTAATCAAATTAATAAACAACTCGCGTCTTAATAGAGGTAGGGAGATCTTGAATCTTAGAAGCAATTTCTTTAGCAGCTGTTGACGAGTTAACATCGATAACCAGGTAACCAATCTCTTCATCAGTTGATAAATACTGACTTTCAATATTGGCCCCCGTTTGAGAAATAATCATGTTGATCTCACCAAGAACCCCCGGTCGGTTTTGGTGCACGTTCATGATTCGAGAAGTTTCTTTTTTAGTTGGAAGATCAACATTGGGAAAGTTCACCGCACCTGAAGTAGAGCCATTCTTCAAAAAACGTCGGAAGGACTCTGCCACTTCCTCGCCAATTGCTTTCTGAGCTTCTTCGGTACTACCACCGATATGAGGGGTTAGGATGACATTTTTGCGACCCTGAAGGGGAGAGCTGAACTTCTCTTTGTTAGAAGCCGGCTCCTGTGGGAAAACATCAATGGCAGCTCCCGCAATGTGCCCGGACTCCAGCACCTCGACGAGGGCCTCGATATCTACAACACTGCCTCGGCTGGCATTAATAAGATAGCTTCCTTTTTTCATTCGACTTAACTGTTCAGCTCCAATCATATTAAAAGTTTCAGGAGACTCAGGAACATGAAGAGTGACGAAATCCGATAGCTCTAATAATTCATCCAAAGTGCTGACTGGTTTTGCATTACCAAGAGATAGTTTCTTTACAGTATCATAAAAATAAACTCTTAATCCCAAGCTTTCGGCAAGAATACTAACCTGGCTTCCGATATGCCCATAACCAATGATCCCTAGTGTTTTCCCTCGGACTTCGTTAGACCCTGTAGCTGATTTGGCCCAATCGCCCTTGTGGGCCATCATGGATCGATCAGCAAGTTGTCTTGAGAGGCAAAT
>DATGND010000123.1:0-3954 GCA_035306925.1 Bacteriovoracaceae bacterium
CCGTCGATTTTTTCTGGGCCCTTGATTTGAGCAAAGGCGGCGGAGTAGAAGAGTGTTATAGTCAGACAAAGAAAGATCTTCATATTAATCTATTATAAAGTTGTTTAAGTCTAGTTATGATAAGTCTAGATCGTTTAAAGGGAAAACACCAATGTTCAAAAACCTAGAAATACCGAAAGAATTATGGCCGGGAGATCCTCGTTTTGGAGTGGGACCGTCTCTCATGCCCGTCTCTCATGTAGAGAAACTTGCCCAAGCATCTCCTTACCTGGGAACCTCTCATCGAAAACCTGGAGTTGTATCAGTAGTAGCTGAGCTTCAGGAGGGGTTAAAGAAGTATTTTGGTCTTCCTGAAGGCTATGAAATTGTCCTTGGTAATGGGGGAGCAACACTTTTCTGGGAATTCTTAGGTTTAAGTCTTGCTGAGAAGGGTGCTTTTCATTTTGTTTGTGGAGAGTTTTCAGAAAAGGCCTATAAGTCCCATAAAAATATTCCGTGGATAAAAGCCGAAGCAGAAACAGTTCCCTATGGAGAGTCCATCAAGGCCTATCATAAAGAAGGCTTTGATTTGACATGTTGTGTACTTAACGAAACGAGTACAGGGGTCATGAATACAGAACTACCTGCCAGAAAAAAAGGACATCTGCTTTGTGTAGATGCGACTTCAGGAGCAGGGCAAATAAAAGCAAACTTTGAGGATATTGATGTTTATTATTTTTCTCCTCAAAAAGTTTTTGCATCGGAAGGAGGGACATGGATCGCTATTATGTCCCCAGAAGCAGTTGAACAAGCCTTTAGAGTAAGTTCAGATAAAACTCGCTTCATCCCAATAGCCCTTAATTTAAAAACGGCTATCGAGTATTCTCGATTGCATCAGACTTATAACACTCCTTCGCTATCTTCACTTTTTTATTTGAATGAACAAATTAAGGCCATGAATGAACTAGGAGAGGATGAAGTGATTCGTCTTGCTCAGGAGAAAGCAGACTTCATTTATTCCTGGGCCAAGGAGAAAGAATATCTTTCATGTTATGTAAAAGATGAAGGTGTCCGTTCAATAAGTGTGGCGACCATTGATGTGGATGAAAAATATCCGATGACCGAACTAACAAGACGCTTAAGAGAGCTTGGAATTGTCTATGATATTGAAGCCTATCGAAAACTTGAAAGGAATCAGCTACGCATTGCTTTATTTCATAATGTCTCCTTAGAGGATCTCAAAAAACTAACGCAAATAATTTCCCTCGCTATAGAGCATTCTTAAGCTTGAAAGCAACTTTTCAAAGAGTTGCTTTCACTATGCAAATTAAACGGGCCTTTACTTACTCTGCCTTGCTCACAACTCTTTCGATAAGTTATAAATGGCAAGCTTAAATGGAAGAAGAGGTGTGATATGAAAATGGCCCTGTCTGTCTTCTTGCTTTTGTCTCAAACTTTATATGCCGAAGTTCTTGAAGATAGGATTCACTCTATCGAAAAGATTGAGAACTCTCATGAATACCTGGTTAAATTTGAGAATGGGCGAGTCGCCTTTACTAAAAATATCGGAACTCTGGAACGAGGACATCTCATTCAAGGAAAAATTGATAGTAGTTCCATTTTACAAAACTACAAGACATTAGAAACGGAACCGGCCCCCACTGCTTTGATGCTTGAGCCGGAAGTTCCCGAATATAGGCCAAGTGTTTTATCAGCAGAGCAACTGCAAGACTTTTGGGATAACCTAAAAGTTGATTACACAAGAAAGTCAGAATGTTCCGACCGGGCCTTCGTTTGGGCCTTTGAAGGATGGAAGAAGCATGGTTATAAAACAGAAATGGTCTATGCCTTATTTACAGCTTCTTATATAAATCGCCATCGCTTTAAATGGTGGTTTCATGTAGCGCCACTTATCACAGTTAAAAACGGAAGCAAAATAGAGAAGATGGTGATTGATCATCAGTTCATTGATCGACCGGTGAGTATTAAAGAGTGGACTGATGTGATGGTTTTTTCCAAACGTGACTGTAAACCTACTGATAAATTTTCTGAGTACGATGTGAACCCACAGACTGAAGATTGTTATTTAATGACTTCCAGTATGTATGATCGTATTCCTGCTCATCTTTTTGATAAGGAAAGAAAAAATATTCATCGTACAGAGTTTTATCCATCTGAAGTAAGAATGTCTTATCGCCTGGGATTTAAAACAGGAGTAGATTCACTATGAAAACTTTAATGAGTCTAATGTTGATAACGTTTCTTATCTCGTGCGGAAAAGATAGCGGTAGTAGTGGAAACAATGACTCTGCAGGAGTAACTAATTTCATAGAGAAAGAAGAACCGATGAAGGAGGGAGAATATGTGGCATTTCTTAGAACTATTAACAGTTCGGTTAACGGCTATATACCTTTCGGTAGAGCGGAGTTGTCTCTCAAAGAGGATGAACTCAAAGTAACAACTTACATTGATGATGATCAACGTGTTGTTCATATGCAAAGAATTCATACAGGGAAACGTTGTCCCACATTACAGGATGATTTAAATAAAGATGGTTATATTGACATTATCGAAGCAGAAAAAGCTCTAGGAGAGGTTATTTTCGCTTTGGATGATGATCTTTCTTCGCGACAAGCAGGAGAGGATAAGTATCCTATGGGTAAAAGCTTTACTTACACTCGTTCAGCTTCATGGAGTGGAATTCTTGAAGATTTAAAGCAAGATTACAGAGCAGGTTATCTAAAACTCGAAGGAGACTTAACCCTGGAAAACAAAGTCATCCTCATTCATGGTACGGCCAAAACGAATCTTGTTCCTGATAGCCTACAAACTATTGAGGGAATGGAGCCTCACTTATCAGTTCCGGTCGTTTGTGGGGTGATAAAGAAGATCTAAGTCACTGATAATCTAAAAGTTTTAACCATACTATTCAAGTCGGATTACCGACTTTCCGATTAGTCTCATGGAGATAAAAATCATGAGACTAATCATTTTCCTTTCGCTAGCGATATTCATTTCCTGTGGACCTCAAAAAAAGGGGCCGACCTACGGAAAAACCACTGTTCAAGAACTTCTCTCATTAAAAGGTGAGCCTATTAAGGAAGAAGTTATTCCTGTGGATGATTCTAAAGTTCTTCATTTTGAAAATAATGAAAAGTATCAAGTCAAAAATGACATTGTAACCAATGGCTATTTAAATCCTGTTCAGGAACAAAAGAGTCTTATTCATTGGAAGCATGCCTTTAAGGACTGCGATGTCGTTATTCAAAAGATTACAGAAAAAGTGAATGGTCACGAACCTCCTGAGTATCTCATGAAGTGTGATGCTATGGGGGTAGGTGTGGTCTACGTACAAGATTCAGATATCGTATTAAGGGTTGTTGAATATGAAGCAAAGTAATTATTTTTTATTCGCCATTGCTCTTGTTACTTTGGGAGCTTGTACGGGACAGAAGACTCCTAAATCTCTTGCTACGGCCTGGCAAAATCAACATTTAACGGAGTCGAATTCTCTTTTACGAGCAGTCGCTTCTAATAATCAAAATGGCATGTGTTTGAGTAGCGTTTTTAACTCACAGACTTTGAAAAATGAAGTTGCAGAGTATGAAAAGCGCATCACAGGAACTCCTGTACGTGGTAGTTGGCGACATCTTGATCTATCAACTTTACCCATTCCCCAAGCAAATTTTCTAGCGACCTATGGTAATGAGATTGGAGATCAGGCACAGCCTGATAGTATTGATTACTCTGGTTGTTATGATTTGCCGTGTATTTTTAACCGCATCTATGACAGAGAAGAAGATTATATTGCTGGTTATGTCCACTATCTCTGGTATTTAAAATTTGGTCATTACCTTTCTCTGGATAATAAAGTCCCTGATCAAAATTCACCGACTCCAGGAATTTATAATGAAAAACAATTCTCGGTGAAAGATTATCTTTATTCTGAAAAAGAGTTATATGGACTATGGAGAA
>DATGND010000124.1:0-5740 GCA_035306925.1 Bacteriovoracaceae bacterium
CTCAACGAGTGCCTCAGGCTTTGAGGTTTTTATTAACTACAGATGGGATTTCAAGGACTGTTTTTTAAAGTCAGAATTTAGTTATCATCATCTCTTTTCCAATCTAAAAAAAGTAGGTCCAGGTGGTTTAGCTGAATACGATGTGGGGCAGGGAAAATTGATGCTTTTGGTAGGTAAAGAATTTTAATGACAAGAGGGCCACAAGGCCCTCTTTACTTTTAAAGAGGTCTGTTATGCTCAATAGTAAAATCATTTTGATCACGGGTGCCTCATCAGGAATAGGGAGGGCCTGCGCACATCAACTATCTAAATACGCAAGTCACCTCATTCTTATTTCTCGCTCAAAAGAGAAACTCGAATGTCTTCAAGAAGAGCTTTCTCATATTACGAAAGTTTCTATTATTGCTAGTTCTGTCTGTGATAAAGACATTGAAGCTAAAATAAAAAAAGTCACTCCACGAGTTGATATTCTTGTGAATAATGCAGGACTGGCCTTAGGGAAAGATCCGGTAGCTTCTCTAAAGTATGAACATATGGAAGAGATGATTCAGACCAATGTTCTAGGTAATTTTAATCTTTCCCGTATTGTACTGCCTATGATGCTTGAACATCAGGAAGGGGATATCATCAACATCTGTTCAATCGCCGGACATTACTCCTATATGGGAGGCTCTGTTTATTGTGCTACTAAGCATGCGGTGAAGGCCTTCACTCGCGCTATGAGAGAAGAGACTTGTGGAAAAAATATCAGAGTGATGGAAGTTTCTCCAGGTATGGTTGAAACAAATTTTTCTCTTACACGTTTTGGTGGGGATCAGTCCCTGGCCGATGCTGTTTATCAGGGAATGACCCCTTTAACTCCTGCGGATATTGCTGAGATTGTTGAATTTATGGCCACTAGACCTCGTCATGTTGTTTTAGATGAGATTATTACAATGCCTACAGATCAAGGATCACCTTCTACGGTATGTCGCAGATGAAAGTATTAGAGGCCCGTTGTATCAGTTCTGAGTTTGATCAAAGACTTCAGATAGAATTCTCTAGTGATGGAGTCATCACAAGAGTTGGCGATTTAGAAGTTCCTCGAAATCGTTTGGATTTCTATTTTGATGACTCATGTCTTCTTTTTGCAGGGATGGGTGATGTGCATATCCATGCTAGAGAAGATGTGAGCGGACAAAATAATTATAAAGAAGATTTTATATCGACTTTTAAGGCCATGACTAACGGAGGACTTTGTCACTGTGGTGATATGCCCAATAATCCCTTGCCACCCATTGATGACGAATCCTATATAAAAAAATTTGAATTAACTAAAAAGGCCCACTCTGCAGTATGGCCCTATGGAGGCATAGGGCCTAAAACCAAACCTCTCTCATTTAAAATTCCTTATAAGGCCTATATGGGCCCTTCAGTAGGGGAGCTTTATTTTAAAAACTTTGAAGAACTCGATTCAGCACTGGCAAGATACCAAGGTCAGTGGGTAAGTTTTCATTGTGAAGATCCGCAAATTCTAGAGCTGTCAAAAGAGGAGCTGACTCATTTTGCTAGAAGACCTGTTAGTGCGGAAGTACTGGCAACCCATGATGCTTTAAAGCTTATTGAAAAATACCAATTAAAAGGAAAGCTCTGTCACTATTCTTCCGGTGAAGGATTAAAGGCCATAAGAGAGTTTAGAAAAAAAGGGAATAAGGTCTTAATTGAAGTCACTCCCCAGCATCTTTATTTTTATCATGAAAACCTAGAGGACCCTCACTATTTTCAAATGAATCCCCCTATCCGTTCTCAGTGTGATCAACAGGCCTTATGGGATGCTCTTTTAAAAGGAGAGATTGATTTTCTGGCAACGGATCATGCGCCTCATACCTTAGAAGAAAAGCAGCAAGGAGTTTCCGGTTTAACAGGTCTTGATACTTATGCAGGTTTTGTCTGCTGGCTGATTTCGCAAAAAGTTCCTTTAACTGTCATTGCTAAGATGTGCTCGGAAAATCCAGGGGATTTTTATAACGAGTTTCTGCCTACTTTTAAGTCTTTAAGTTCTGAGCATAAATATCCTCGGGGGTACCTAAAAGAAGGTTTTAGGGCCGATTTTACGGTTTTAAACCTGAAGGAGACCACCCTCGTGAACGAAGCTTTTCTTAAAACGAAAGTTAAACATAGCCCTTTTCTTGGAGTTACTTTTCCCGGTAAACTAGAAGCTCTCATTCAAGAAGGAAGACGACTTGTTTAAACTTTTTACTTTTATCATCCTCATACCTTTTGTCTTTGTGGTTTTGTTTGTGGCATGGGCAAGCTTTCCATGGAGTATTTCGTCTTCTCATTTTTCCAATGAAGTTATCGACTTTAAAACTTTTCAAGAGGACGAAGAAAATAAACCTTCTGTTTTAAAAATTCTTACCTGGAACGTAGGCTTTTTTTACGGAGAGGGGTCTGAGGGGGAAGGTTATGAAGCCCAGGATGCTTCTTTTTATTCAGAAAGGTTAGTACTTGCCAGTGAAGAACTCAAAAAATGGGATGCTGATATTGTTTTTCTTCAAGAAATTGATTTTGAATCCTCGCGCTCGCATTTTATTAATCAGGCCACGACTCTTGCCCGATTAGCTGGCTATCACTTTGTGGCACTGGCACCTTCTTGGAAGTTGAACTACATTCCATTTCCTTATTGGCCTGTTTCTCAGCAATTTGGGGCCATGAATTCAGGAGGGGCCATTCTGAGCAAATACCCTCTTAAAAATCATGAAGTTTATTTATTGAATAAGCCTAGTAGTAATCCTTGGTGGTACAACTTGTTTTATCTTCATCGCTTTATCCAAGTGGCAGAAGTTGAGGTGGGAAATAAAAACTTTCTGATTACCAATCTTCATCTGGAAGCTTTTGATAAGAATAATCGAGAAGAGCAAATCAGAACATTGGTGGATCTTCATAACAGAAAAAATATTGATTTTATTGCAGGGGACTTTAATATGGTTCCCGATGCGGCCACACAGAAATCGAAGTTCATTAATGGTGATGACTACGAAAATGACTTAAGTTTTAGCCTTATGAGTGAATCAGGACTAGATGAAGTGATCCCCATGGATATCTATGAAAAATCGGAAAAAGATTATTTTACATTTCCGAGCTCCAAGCCTGATCGTCGATTGGATTATATTTTTTATCAAAGAGGTCTTAAATTAATGAAGGCCGAAGTGTTACCTTCGACCTTATCTGATCACCTTCCGGTGAGGGCGATTTTTCAAATTGATTCCCCGCGAATTAATCCATATTCACTATGATTTTTTGACCAGGGTAAATTGTCTTTTTATTCAGATCATTGATCTTAATAAGAGCGTCCAGAGAAGTGTTGAAGTTCTTTGAAACTCCAATTAAGTGATCACCTTTTTTTACGGTATAGATCCCTTTTCTCGTTCCAGGAATAGTCAGTTTTTGTCCAACATAGAGGGTGTTTCTCTTTAGCTTGTTGGCATTTTTGATTTGACTGATAGAAGTATTAAATATTTTTGCCAGCTCCGTAAGGTTGTCTCCACGCTTAACGACGTAAGTGATGGGCCTTGAAGTGGCCTTGGTGCGTGCCATGCGCTGAGTTTGCGCTTGAACTTTGCGGCCTCCTGGAAGTTTGATTTTCTGTCCGATTCGAACTTGAGTTCTCCAGGTTTTAAAACCATTAATATCTGCAAGTGTCTTGGCACCGGTATTATATTTTTTAGCAATGGAAATAAGTGTTTCACCTCTCTTAACGGTGTGAACACTTGGGGTACTTGCCACTCTACGATTACGTTCTTTCTTTGTTTCCGGACGTCTGACTTCTGTTTTGGTTTTAACCGTACTGACTGGTGCCACATAAGCGTAGTGTCTTTGTGGAACTCTTAACTTATAGTTTCCAGAATAGTAGCGAGGAGTTTTGTTTTGTTTTAATTCAGGGTTAAGACGAACAAGAAGCGCTTTATCGACGCCCAATCTTTTCGAAAGAGTATCAAGAGATGTATTTCTTGCTACTTCTTTTAACATGGTATTGTCGAAAACTTTTTGTCCCTTAGGAATCTGGAATCCATACTTTTCAGCATTCTGAATAATATGCATGGCCGCAATGACTTTTGGTACGTAGTTAATGGTCTCAGAAGGTAGTTGTTTGTTCCTAGACATTTGATAGTAGTCACGGGTTCCGTGCTTAACGATTCTTCTTATAATGCCATATTCTCCGGCATTGTAGGCCGCAAGAGCAAGCTCCCAGCTTGAGAAAATATTATGAAGATCTTTTAGGTAGCGAGCTGCTGCGTGAGTGGCCTTGAAAAGGTCTCGACGCTCATCAATTTCATGGGTGATTTTCAGGCCATATCTTTTACCGGTACCCTTAATAAACTGCCAAGGACCTACTGCAGAAGCATGGGATTTCGCACCCAGGTAATATCCTGATTCAATGAGACCTACGTAGTATAACTCTTTAGGAAGACCATAGGATTCAAAGATGGCTTCAATGTGATGGCGATATTCTTCACCATTGTTAATGAAGCGTTGAAATCTTTCACGTTGAGCTTTTGAAAAGTAATCAATCCAGAACTTTGATCTCTTTGTTTGTTTTTTAAGAAGAAAGCCATCTGAAATTTTGGCCACAGGAGTTTGCATATCTTCATCGATCTGATCACTCCCAATTTCTTGAGCGATGGTTTTATCATCAGCATTGGCCTCAACTAATTCATGGTTCTCTGCACCTTTTCTTTCATAAAGGATATCTTCATCAAGACCTAATATTTCTTGCACAGGTGGATAATGATCATCGTTTGATGCTTTCAGGTGATCTTGTCGTGTGCTAGCGCAGCTCACAAGGAGAAGAGTAGATAAGGTATAACCGGCAAATTTTTTCATGAGATGTCCTCTCTACAGATTCGAGTTTTTCTATAATTTTAACACTCATCACAACAAACTATAATGAAAACCCTCAGGCGGAAAAAATGTCCTCTGTTACTAAAGGGAGCAGTCTAGAGGAGATTTCCCTTTAAGAACCAGGCATTTTTTTCTATGCTCTAAAGAGTTTTAATTTTAGAAGAGGTTTTACTCATGTTCAAATTTTTACCCTTACTTATTCTTCTTAGTTGTTCTGTTCAAAAAGTTAAAATCGCTCCTTCTTTCTATGACCGCTCTCTTCACGAGTCTGAAGGAAAGAAAATGGCCATTGCTTCTCAAGGAGAATTTACTTCCAAAGCAGCACAAGAAATGTTTGATGAGGGTGGGAATATTATTGACGCTTTTGTGGCAGCTTCCTTTGCTGTATCAGTAGAGCGTCCTCAATCAACTGGTATTGGAGGAGGAGGATTTCTTCTCTATTATTCAAAAGAAGACAAAAAAACCTATGCCATAGACTTTAGAGAAGTGGCCCCTTTAAGGTCCCATAAAAATCTCTATCTGGATAAAAAAGGAAATCCACAACCGATGCTTTCTCGCGAAGGTGTCTTAGCGGTCGCCACTCCTGGTCTTGTGAAAGGTCTGTGGGAAATTCATCAGCGCTGGGGAAAACTTCCTTGGAGTAAGACCCTGGAGCCGGCCATTAGACTAGCGGAGCAAGGTTTTCCTCTCTATCCTCATCTTCATCGAGCGATTACATATCGTGAGGATCTTTTAAAGAAAGATCCAACTGCAAGATCTATCTTTTTCACAGTGGATGGGAAAGTTCCTGAGTTAGGTTATCTGATAAAGCAAAGTGATCTTGCTAAAACTCTTCGTCGTATAAGTTCTCAAGGAGCGA
>DATGND010000125.1:0-3327 GCA_035306925.1 Bacteriovoracaceae bacterium
TGACAAAGTGAGCATGCCTATGAATAAGCTGTTATAACGCTTTACTTGCACGCATGGTTGCAGCTCAATACTAAGGAAAGAAAATGGATGATTTGATTGATGATGAGTTGTTCTCGCAAATTGACAAGCACTTAGAGTGCAGTGAGCAAAGCTGGCTGCTGGGGGCCGGTATAAGCTTCGATGCAAAATTACCGCTAATGTATCCTTTGACTAACAAAGTTAAGAAAGATGTAAAGAATAATAACAATGAATTATATGACAACATTATTGCTCCGCTATTTGATGAACTTCCTGAAAGCTGCCATATAGAGCATGTTCTCAGCCACCTTGGCGACTATGCTGCATTAGCTGAAAGAAACAAAGAAAAGAAAGCTGCAATTAATGGCAGAGGAGTTGAGTTAGCAGCCCTAGAAGAAGCACATAATATAATTCTAGAGTCTATTTCAAATATTATCCGTTGCGGCTATGTTGAAGGCAGGGATGGAAGGGCAGATGAAGAAGGTACTTTATCTGCTCCAATCGTCGATATTGAGTCCCATTTTGAGTTTGTTGACACATTGTTTAATCATGCGTCTGCAGGTGTTTATGAGCGAAGAAAAACTGTCAATATTTTCACAACTAACTACGACACTCTTTTAGAGGATGCATTAGCACTAAACAAAGTACCATATTGGGATGGGTTTGCAGGAGGAGCTGTGGCTCATCGTATCCAGAGATACGGGGAGCCAGTACCAATAAATGGGCAGCGCGCAAACTTAATCAAGATGCATGGATCGATAGATTGGTTTCTTTGTGATAAAGGTTATGTCTGGAGAGTTAGGGACAATGATCGCTATCCCAAAGCAGATCGCCGCGTTCTAATTTACCCTCAAGCAACAAAATACATTGCGACTCAGCAAGACCCTTTTTCTTCTCAGTTTGATTTGTTTAGAAAGTCTCTAAACTCTAGTCAAAGTAATACGTTAGCAGTCTGTGGCTACAGTTTTGGCGATGATCACATTAATAACGAAATTGAGTTCGCCATATCTAAAGAAGAAAATAAAACTGTATTATTGGCATTCTTGGAGTGTAGGAATGAAATACCTGTATGTTTAGAAAAGTGGCGTAGATCGAGCTTTGGATCAAGAGTACTCGTTGTTTCTTTGCATGGTTTATATGTCGGAAGCCAAGGTCCATTTAAAAGAAAAGACGATGATGATTATTGGTGGACATTCAAGGGTGTAACATCAGTACTAAAGAATGGATGCGAGGTTTAGTTATGTTTACACCAGAAGAAGAGTTAAAGATTGGACAAGTTGTTGAAGTATCTGGAACTAATATTAAAGTTGAGATTTCCGATAAAATATCAGAGCTGTCTAGGACATTTAATGGTCGCGTCTATCCTATAGGGCAAATAGGTAGCATGGTAAAAATTCACTATGGCCGAAAATTGATTTTTGGTTTGGTGACAATGCTCAGGATGCGTTCAGAGGAGTTAATTGAGTCGGGAATTCCCGTAAGCGCCGATTCAGATCAACGCGTAATGGAAGTGCAGCTTCTGGCTGAAGGAAGTTGGAACAGTAGCAACTCTAAATTGGCGTTCAAGCGTGGTATTAAGACGTACCCCTTACCCCAGCAAGGTGTTTTTTTACTTACAAACGAAGAGATTTCTTTTGTTTACCGCTCGGCAGAGGGTACAAGAGATGAAACCGTCGATCCTCTAATCCCTTTTGCCGTTTATAGTGCATCTGAATCTACAAAATGTAGAGCGAATATCAACAAAATGTTTGGTATGCATTGTGCTGTTCTTGGTTCAACAGGGTCAGGTAAATCAGGCACCGTAGCAGCGATTATTCATAGTGTGCTGTCTCATAAAAATGATGAGAAAGAGTTGGCGCCTCAGATTGTAGTTATTGATCCTCATGGAGAATACGGTTCAGCTTTTAAGACTAGAGCAGTTCAGTACCGTGCATATGACATTGCAGCAGGTGAAGATGGTCAAGAAGAGATAAAGCTTCCTTACTGGTTAATGGCTAGCGATGAGTTTACGAATTTAGTTATCGGAAAATCTGAAAGAAGCGCAACTAGCCAAAACAATGTGGTTCAAAAAGCACTTGCCCATGCAAGAATGGTTGTTGCTGGAATATTAAAGCCTTGTCAGAGAGAGTTTGGTTCAGAGGCCTTGAGTCATCTAGAAAATATTGATGACCCAGATTTTCATGATGGTAAAGATAATTCAGATGTTCTGGAGTTTGATCGCGATAAGCCTAGGCCATTTTGCCTGGACGAGTTTGAGTGTCATGTGCGTTATATACAAGGTGGTAGATTTAAAAAGGGAACAAAAATTATAGAGACGCTACCTGCCTCAGATTCTGGAATGACTTATGTTTCATCAGTTTTAGATAAGTTAAAAGTTCTTAGAAGAGATAATCGACTTTCATTCATGATGGAATGTTGGCGAAATGATAATGATCAAATCAAGCTACACGAGGTTTTAAATCAATTTGTTGGTGCGCCAAAGCAGGTTGGGAAAGATATTAGAATCATTGATATTTCGGGACTTCCAAATGAAGTGGCTGGCCCGCTTACTGCATTGATTGCTCGGCTTCTTTTCCAATATAAGGTTTTTCAAACACAGGATGAGAAAGAAAAAGATCCTATTTTACTAGTGTGTGAAGAAGCACATAGGTATGTTCCTGATCATGGAGAAGCACAATATTCAGCAGCTCAAGGAGCAATAAGGCGCATTGCAAGAGAGGGGCGAAAATACGGAATCGGCTTGATGCTGGTAAGTCAGCGGCCAGCCGATGTAGACAGTACAGTAATATCACAGTGCGGTACGTGGGTTGTATTAAGACTTACAAATTCTGCCGATCAACAGCATGTCGCAAGGTTCTTGCCAGATGGGTTGTCTGGCATGGTTGGCGCGTTACCGATTTTATCTCAGCAAGAAGCAATATTTGTTGGTGAGGGAGCCGCTCTACCTTCTAGGATAAGAATCAGAGATCTAAGAGAAGATCAATTACCGAAATCAAATACGATTCCGTTTGCTCAGGGCTGGGCTAGTGATCGCTTAGGATTAGAAAAATTGAAAGAAATATCTGAGAGAATGTGCAGCCAATGAGTGCGTTATAACAAGTCGCAACACTCGCGGCCTGCGGCCGCTGGGACGTCAAACGCTAACGCGTTTTTCCGCCCGTGTGCTTTGCGTTATGAGTCAAGAGGAGCATCGGATGTTTAAGAACCCATTTAAGAAAAATAAGCCTGAAGAACCGGAAGAAGAATTAGTTCCGACTCCGATCCCTGCATTAATAGCGATTCTCGTAAATAAAGAGCGAGAAAAAGGCT
>DATGND010000126.1:0-4154 GCA_035306925.1 Bacteriovoracaceae bacterium
GAAAGTTATTATCATTGAGAAAACGGATGAAAGTTCCTTCAGTAAAAAATATGACTCTACTTTGTTCTGAAAAGCGAACGTCATCTCGATAGGCATAACCAACTTCTTCTCCTAGCTTCACCTGATTTTCCTGGGCCATTCTCGTTGCTGCCATTTTAGCGGCGAGTTTTCGTGGTTCTAATACCACAATTCTTTTTTGAGTTCTTTGGGATAAGGCCCATGGAAGTCGAGTCGTTTTCCCAGAACCAGGAGAGGCACTAATAACAATGTTTTTTTCTTTATCCCATGCATTAAGTATTTCAGGAATATAAGGATCAATAGGAAGTGCGATCATTATTGTTGACTCGTATGCTCAGTAAAACCCAAGGAACAGGGCAAATAAATTTATTTTCCAAGTTAAACTCAATTCTGTAGTAATATATCTTCTTAAAAAAGCACTTAGTTTGAAATACAATTCTTTTTTACTGATTTATTTAGGAGTAACCATTATGTCTTGTCCTTGTCGTGTTCTGGAAGCCAATCCTGTTAGCTATGAATCTTGTTGTGCCCCGATTTTAGAGGGTGGTAAACAGGCCCTTTCAGCAGAAAGTTTAATGCGTGCTCGATATACGGCCTATGCTAAACACAATATTGATTTTATTGATGCTTCACAGATTTTACTCGAGGGAGAAACCTTTGATAAGAATGAAGCATTAAAATGGGCCCAGAGTTCTGAGTGGAAAGGATTAGAAATCCGTAAAACCCACAAAGGTCAAGAAAATGACAATTCTGGAGTTGTAGAATTCGTTGCTCGTTATAAAGATATTGAATCGGATAATGAATATCACCATCATGAAACGGCTTATTTCGTAAGACAAAATGGTCAGTGGCGCTTTAAAGAAGGACAACTTCATGCAGGTCAACCACTAAGACGTTTAGAGCCGAAGATTGGAAGAAATGATCCTTGCTCTTGTGGTTCTGGTAAGAAGTATAAAAAGTGTTGTGGGGCATAGTGAAAAATAGCCTCTTAAACCAACTCATTGAACAGGCCAAAAAAGAACTAGATGCTCTTGAATCAGCGGCATTGGCCACTCATAGCTATGCCACTGATCAAGAATTTAAATCGGAGAGTAAGTACGATACAAGGGCCCTTGAAGCTTCATATCTGGCCGAAGCTGAAGCCAAGCGAGTAGAAGAGCTCAAACTGGAAATTCAAATTCTAGAAGAAGTGGATGTTGATGCTTCAGCAAAGTATGGAGAAATTTCTATCGGGGCCCTAGTTGAACTTTCCTTTAATAATATTGTGAAAAAATATTTTCTCATCCCTACCGCCGGAGGGACAGTTCTTGATGTTGATGGTGAGCAAGTCGTCGTTGTTTCTGTTTTCTCTCCTATCGGAGATGCCATGCTAGGGCTGAAAGCAGGGGATGACTTCGAGGTAGAAACACCTAAATTCAACCGAACATATCAGATTGTTTCATTCAGTTAATTTCATTTAAGATATAGAACATTTTGCCGATAAGTTCTCTAATAGGGGCTTATTGGCATGAAAATTTTCACATTTATATTTTTAATATTAATGTCAGCGCAAGTTTTAGCAGAAGACATTGCTGTAGAAGATATTTCAATTGCTCTGGATGATATGGTTAAAAATAATATCATCTCACCTGTTGAGGCTCAAAGAGCGAAGGTAAAACTCAGAAACTCACATAAGTCTTTTCTAACTTCCACCAATAGAACACCGGCCAGTGTTCATACACAGGTGATTGATCTATCACCTTCGAATGATCTATCCAAAGTACAAATGAAACATATTGAAAAAGAAATTAATCATATTTTTAAAAGAGCGATTGATAAGTGAAGGTAGTAAGTCTAATCACCCTGATTCTTTTTTCATCTTATGTTCAAGCTTCCGCTTATAAAGTAAAAAAGGAAGAATGTTCTAATATTGATATCAGAGATCAACACCCTCACTTAAAAAAGCATTTCTCCACTCCGCTGGATCAAGGAAGCATTGGGTGGTGTTATGGATATTCTGCTGCTGATCTTTTGTCTGTAGAAGCAGGAGAGGCCATATCTCCTAGCCATGTCAGTTCCATTTATAATAAAAGCGTCCGCTCAAACTTCCTATGGAAAGTCGGTTATAATATTTCAACTCTTTTTACGAAGAAAGAGACCTATGAAGGTGGCTTTATCGGTAAAGCAACTGTGGAAGCTATGGAAGAAAGTCCCCTTTGTAAGTATAACGACATGGATCGATATACTCACCGGATTAACTTGTTAGAAGTTACTAAGCAAAGAGTAAAAAATAAACAAATGAGCATGGAAGATGCCTGTGTTGTTCTTGAAAGAACTCTTCCTAATATAAATACTGACTCTAAAAATTTTATGGAAGATTTTATTTCTAAAAACCTCAACGATTCTCTTGAATCCTTGTTAAGAGAAAATTGTCAGACTGTGGAAGTTCCTGAGCGGAAGAAGAGAGTTTTATATAAGCCTTTTATATGGGGAAAGAAAAAACATGTTGATAGAGTTAATAAGCTTCTTGAAAAAGGTAAGCCTTTAGGAGTTGCTTATAACGTCAGCCATGTAACAAAGAACTTATCCGGTTATCATGCCAGTACCGTTATTGGACGGAGATGGAATAACGGAAGATGTGAATATAATATTAGAAACTCATGGGGTAGAACCTGTAACTATAAACCAGGCATCGAATGTAACAGAGATGATGGTTCTTTTTGGGTAAAAGATGAAGATTTTTATAAGCTCGCTCTTAATTTTACTTATCTCGAATAGTTCTGCCGCTAAATGCGTACAGGACGAAGTTGAGATTGATAAGAAAGTCTACAAGGTTTGTAAAACCGGCAAGTATGATTTTCTATCAGTAGAGTGTAAAGATGTTCAAAGCTGCTTTCCTGTTAAGGGAGTAGAAATTGTTCTTTTGCCGACTCAGAATCCTGCCTTTACTCTCTGTGAGAAGATCAATGGAGAAGGGGTTTCAGGGAAGCCCAAGTCTCTTTCATCTGTTGAAAGCTTCTGCTTACTCAAAGGTAAGATCGTTGATATGAACCAGCTTATAAATGCCCGTTAATAGGGTGAGCCTACATAGCTCCACAGTCTCTTCTTTAAATGTTTGGGAATGACAAAACGAAGTAACTTCGCAAAGAGTCTCATCCGAGTAAAGCTTTTCATACTCCAAGGGTAGTGTGAGAGCAGAACTTCATGATCCAGCACAAAGAAAAAATAATCAATAATCAGAGCGATCATGAGAAGGTCATCCAATTGACCGATGACGGGAATCCAGTCCGGAATAAAATCAATGGGAGAAATAATCAGCGCTAATAAGGCAACGATGATGGCCTTATCTTTTTGAGGTATACGAGGATCTGTTGAAACATCTTGTACGAATTGTTTAAAGTCCTGGAAAAATTTTAGCATTTATTCTCCGTTAATCTTGTATGACCGAAACCCCTTCAGTCAACTTTCGGATGATAAGAGAGCTTGCTGCAAAAGCAAAAGCACCTGTTACAAAACTAGCAGAGCCGAAGCCTTCTGAACAATCCATATTTTTGGCCATGCCTGGTGGGCGATAGCTTAAACAACCTGAGCTGGTTGGGTACCTTGCTCTCTCATAAGACCATACGGCCCAGATTCCTAACTCTGTTTTATCATCAGGAAAATTAAAATCTTGTCTGAGTTTTTTTCTTAGACGAGCAAGTAACCTGTCATTTTGACTGATCGATAAATCCGAAACTCTGATCATTTGAGGATCAATCTTTCCTCCGGCACCACCAACAACAACCAGTGGAAGCTTGTTACGGTAACAATGATCAATGAGTATGGCCTTATTGGTAAAATCGTCACAGGCGTCGATAATGAAGTCATAGGACCCACTAAAAATAATCTCCATTGATTTAGGAGATAGGAAACAATGATGAGTTGTTACCTGACATTCTGGATTGATTTGTTCAATTCTTTCCTTCATGACATCAACTTTGAATTTTCCTACTGTTGTAACTAAGGCATGAGATTGTCTGTTAATATTAGTGACACATAAATCGTCCAGGTCAACTAAGGTGAGTTGACCGACACCTGTCCGTGCTAAGGATTCCGCTACCCATGATCCAACCCCACCGATCCCAATAATAAGAACTTTTGAAGATTTAATTTTTTCC
>DATGND010000127.1:0-2737 GCA_035306925.1 Bacteriovoracaceae bacterium
CATCCATATCTAAATGTATTATTTTCTTCACTGCTTTATGTTACGGTTTTTGTACGGATTATCAAGATTTAACTCTCTAAAAGGTACGGCGTACCTTTTGGTAGATGGGTATAAAAAAGCTTTAGCTTGAGGTAAGTTACTGAATTCAGATCATGAAAAGAGAAAACAAAAATTGACATCCATGAGATTAGGGATAATATTTAACGAGTATCTAATAAAAATTCGTCATCAACTATTTCGTAAACCGAAACCTATAATCCCATAATTAATAAATGAAGAATCAACAAATCAATAATCAATAACATTTTTCTGTGGAGTCCAAATGCACTTAAGCGCCCTGCGTGAACTAGACATTCAAGAACTTACTAAACTTGCCGAAGAGGCCCAAATCGAAAACGCTGCTGGCCTTAAAAAGCACGAACTCATCTTCGCCCTCCTTACTAAAAAAGCAAAAGACAATGAAGAAATTTTTGGAGACGGTGTTCTGGAAATCCTACCAGATGGTTTCGGTTTCCTACGTTCTCCTTCTTATAACTATCTTCCAGGAGCGGATGATATCTACGTTTCTCCTTCGCAAATTCGCCGTTTCGGTCTAAGAACTGGGGATACAATCGAAGGTCAAATTCGTACACCAAAAGAAGGAGAGAGATATTTCGCTCTACTAAAAGTAAGCCATATTAACTTCCAAGATCCTGAGAAACACAGAACGAGTGTTCTCTTCGATAACTTAACTCCGCTCTATCCAAATAAGAAAATTCAACTTGAATCAAAGCCAAACAATTACTCTACACGTGTGATTGATCTTTTTGTTCCTCAAGGTTTTGGTCAACGTTGTCTTATTGTAGCTCCACCAAAAGCTGGTAAGACAATGCTTATGCAAGATATCGCTAACGCTATTTCTGATAATCATCCGGAAGCTAAACTTATTGTCCTTCTGATTGATGAGCGTCCAGAGGAAGTAACGGATATGAAGCGTAACGTGCGCGCTGAAGTAGTATCTTCAACTTTCGATGAACCAGCAACTCGCCACGTTCAGGTCGCTGAGATGGTGATTGAAAAAGCTAAGCGTCTGGTAGAAGCAAAACAAGATGTGGTGATCCTTCTGGATTCAATTACTCGTCTTGCTCGTGCTTATAACACTGTAGTTCCACCGTCTGGTAAAATCCTTTCCGGTGGTGTGGACTCCAACGCTCTTCATAAACCAAAAAGATTCTTCGGTGCTGCTCGTAACATCGAAAACGGTGGATCGCTTACGATCATCGCTACAGCACTTATCGATACAGGTTCAAGAATGGATGAAGTTATCTTTGAGGAATTCAAAGGTACAGGTAACTCTGAAATCCAACTTGATCGTAAACTTATGGAAAAACGTATCTTCCCATGTCTTGATATCAATAAATCTAGTACTCGTAAGGAAGATCTCCTTATGTCAGATAAGGATCTTCAGAGAGTTTTCGTTCTTCGTCGCGTGCTAAACCCAATGAACACTATGGATTCAATGGAGTTTATCCTTGAGCGTATGAAAGATACGAAAACCAATATTGATTTCCTTGATAAAATGAACGGTTAATGAAAAAGACGTTAAAACGTATCTCACTCCTTCTGGCCAAACAGTACACCTCCATTGGTGGACAGGCGGTCATAGAGGGAGTGATGATGAGATCCCCTAATGCTTTCGTTGTTGCCGTCAGAAAGCCTGATGGAACAATCAGACTGCGTAGAGATCAATGGTACGGACTTTCAAAAAAACTAAACTTCCTGAAAAAACCTTTTCTTCGTGGTGTCTTAATGCTTATTGAGACAATGGCCAATGGAGTGGTGTCACTTAATTACTCTGCGAATATTGCCATGGCCGAAGAAGAAAAAGAAAAGGCCCTTAAAAAAGGAAAGACCTTAGAAGAATTTGAGGCGGGTCAAAAGAAAAAAGAGAAGGTAAGTCTGGCAACTTATCTCACCATGGCCGTTTCATTTGCTTTTGGAATCGCCCTTTTTGTTTTTCTCCCTCACATGATTGCTTTTGGGGTGGGAGACCTGCTTCAGCTTAACTGGACTCTGGATAGTTTTGGTTTCCATGTTGTAGATGGATTGGTGAAGGCCTGTATTTTTATTGGATATATTTGGGCCATCTCCTTTATGAAAGATGTTTATCGAGTATTTCAGTATCACGGAGCTGAACATAAATCGATTGCAACATTTGAAGCGGGCATGGATCTAACTGTTGAAAATGCTCGAAAGTTTTCAACACTTCATCCTCGCTGTGGGACAAGTTTTGTTTTCTTTCTCATTCTTATTTCAATCATTTTATTTTCAGCCGTTTTTACTGTTATCCCTATTGGCCCTAATCTTCCGCCACTACTTCGTCATGTGGTAGCAGTCTTATTTAAGGTTGCTCTGATGCTTCCGGTTGCTGGGATTAGTTATGAACTCATAAAAGTCGCAGGAAAATGTTCAACTGCTTGGTGGGCAAAAATGATGTCCGCTCCAGGTATGCTTCTTCAGAAGCTTACGACGAAAGAGCCTGATGATACTCAATTGGAAGTTGCCCTTTCCAGTATCAAGGCCGTTCTGATTCTTGAAGAGAAATACAATTTAAAAGAGGCCAATGCTAAAGTTGTTGAACTCGAAGAAATTGATATTAAATCGATTATTGAAATGGAAAATACAAACGCTACAATTAAAGAATTTTTAGAATAATTAAGGATTCCCTGTGTTTCATAAATTAGATGCTGTTGTTAAA
>DATGND010000128.1:0-18483 GCA_035306925.1 Bacteriovoracaceae bacterium
TTTATAAAACTTGCTTTGAAGCCTATGTTTATTACCTTTTAAAGACAAACCAGGTTGTGGAGTTTTTCTTTGAAGGGGGAAGAACAAGAACAGGAAAACTTTTAAAGCCTAAGTTCGGTCTCTATCAAATGCTCTTAGAGACTCACTCAAACCTTCCAGATGCCAAACCTCTAATGTTCATTCCAGTTTCTCTGGCCCATGAACATATTCCTGAGGAAAAAGCACATGCCCGTGAGTTGGGTGGGGCAAAGAAAGTTCCGGAAAGTGGAGCCCAGCTTTTTAAGCTCTTCAAGCTTTTTGGCAAGCGCCTGGGAACGATTCATATTCATTTCGGAAAAGGCATTATCATTGATCAGGTAAAAGGAGACTTGAAAGAGGAAACCCAGAAGCTTGCCTTTGAATGCTTTATTGCTGTCGGTAAGAATATGCCGGTAACACCAACTTCTCTTCTGGCCCTTATTATGCTTGATGAACCATCAGGGGCTATGACCTGGAAGCAAATTGAGGAAAGAGCAGAAGAGATTATTGACTATTGTTTAGCCGTTAAAATTCCTTTAACTCCTTCCTTGGAGAAAGATGAATTCAGAAATTCTCTTCGTTCAGCACTTGATATGCTTATCGGTGATAAAAAAGTTGAAGTTGTAAGAAGTGAAAAGTTGAATCAGATTTTTTATGTGATTAAACCTGATAGGAGAATCGAAGTTCTTTATCACAAGAACATGATCCTTCACCATTTTATTGTTCCAAGCATGATCAACTCCGCCTGGTTCAATGTGTTTAATGGTAATATTAAAGATGGTATGCAACTCACTCGTTATTTAATGAAGAAGAGAAAAGAGCTGAAGTATGAGTTCTATCTTCCAAGCATTAAGGAAATGATGAGTGAAGCGATGAGAATTCTTTCCTATGCTTTAGGGAGAGAAATTAAATCTTTTGATGAACTGATGAATTTTTCTTCGCAAGAGATGTTTCAGATTGCCACTAAAATTAAAAACTTCTCTACGGCCCTTTCTTACCTGTACGAGAGTTACTACATTTCTATTCTCGCAATTAACTATTTAAAGGCAGAACCTTTTACCCAGGATAAGTTCCTGTCGGTTGTTAAAGAATTATTCCAGCTAGAAATTGAGCATGGAAGGGTCATTCGTTATAATGAATCCTTTGCTGTGCCTATTCTCAAAGATACTCTGGTGCATTTTCAGAGCGAAAAGATTCTTGGCCGTACAGAAAGTAGAGAATTTGTCGTTAATGATCCTGAGAAGCTGGAACGGGCCCTTGATCAATTCGTCAAAGATCTCAATGATCAGGTGGCCATTAACGTAAAATTTAACAAGGTGAACTTGTGAGAGAACAACTACCTAACTTACGTCTCCTTGGATTAGAGTCCAGCGAGTGGGGAAGGGATTGGGAAGTCCTTGTTCAAGAAATTGATCAAAAAATCGATGACTATGCTTTTGAGCTGGCTTCACAAGACATCTACATTGAGTTTACTCATTGGCCTGCTCTTTCTAAAGTGATGGTCTATAGATCAGTGATTGGCCCTTTGAAGGAAGTTGATTTACCATTGGTACTTACAGACTGGGAAAGTTTTCCTGTTAATCGTTTTGATCTAAAAGCCGATTCTTGGACAGAGTTGTTTGAAGAAATTTCCCAGATTCGCCAAGACCAGGAGCAAGCAACGGATTTCATCATTGTTTTTTCCCGGCGGTTAAATAAAGAACTCTCTTTTTATAAAAAAGTGTTGTTTCGTTAGTACTTGTCAGCTTAATGCTTACATTGTAATTTTTTGTTTATTTTCATGCCCAAAGAATTAATGGAGGTGGGTTATTACCGAGAAATTCCAAGAACCACGCGTAAATGAAAAGATTCGTGCCCAAGAAATTCGTCTTATTGGAGATGATGGCAAAGCGTATGGCGTGGTGACTCTAGCACAAGCAAAAATTATAGCTGAGTCAGAAGGATTAGATTTAATTGAAATTTCACCGAATGCAAAACCGCCAGTGGTGAAGCTTATGGACTATGGTAAGTATAAGTACCAAGTTCAAAAAAGAGCTGCTGAAGCTAAGAAAAAACAAGTGGTTATCGATGTTAAGGAAGTTAAATTCAGACCTAACATTGAAAAGCATGACCTAGACGTCAAAATGAAAAATATTGATAAGTTCTTGGACCAAGGTGATAAGGTTAAGCTTCTTATGCAGTTTCGTGGACGAGAAATGGCCCATAAGGACATTGGTCTAGGAAAATTTAATGAAATTCTAAAGCAAATAGCTGAAAAGGGTGCTGTTGTAGAATCAGCGCCAAAGTTTATGGGGAATCGCGTTATCGCAATGATTGCTCCTGGCAAGAAAAAATAGTTAAAAAGACTTTATCTATTGGTTATCTCATGATAACTTCATGCACTCTTTTGCGAGGCATTTTTTACGATTTTAGGAGCAAATATATGTCGAAGATGAAGACAAAGCGCGCAGCTGCAAAGCGTTTTAAAGTTACAGCTACAGGTAAGATTAAGTATAAGAAATCTCACCTACGTCACCTTCTTATCAACAAGTCTAAAAAGGCTAAGAAAGATAAGAATACTCCAGGATATGTGAATCCTGCTGATTACCACAATGCAATCTCTTGTTTACCATACATGAGATAATTATATTAACAACTCATCGAGAGTAGTGAATCAGGGTTAAGTGAATTGAGATTCCCCCTGTGAACGAAGAAGGAGAAAAACATGGCACGTGCTCGTCGCGGGTTTAAGGCCCGTCAAAGAAGAAACAAAGTATTAAAACTAGCGAAAGGCTTTCACTTCGATCGTCGTACGAAGTATAAGCACGCTTCTGAAACTGTTCGTCGCGCTCTTCATTACGCTTACATTGGCCGTAAGCTTCTTAAGAGAGATATTAGAAAACTATGGATTGTTCGTATCAATGCTGGTGCTCGTATGCTTGGTACATCTTATTCTCAGTTTATCTCTGCTCTTAAAAAGAAGAACATTGAAATCAACCGCAAAATGCTTTCTGAGCTTGCGATCCATGATTTCAATGCTTTCAAAGCTATCTACGAAGCAACTAAATAATTTGTCTCCAGTAGTTAGATCCTTTTCCGAGGATCTAACTACGATATTCTAACTCTTCGAAATTACGATCACACATCCCCTCTGATCAAAAAAATCTAACTTTTTTTATTGTACAAATTTCAATTTCAGCTAACCTATTAATTATTAGTACAAAATGCCGATAAGCTTTTGAAACTTCATGGGGGATTTCAATGAGCATGACTAAAGCTGATATTGTTGAACGTATCTATAAGGAAGCTGGTTTTTCAAAAAAAGAAGCAGCGGAATTAGTTGATTTGGTATTCAAAGTTATTAAAGATACTTTGGCCAAAGGAGAGAAGGTTAAGATTTCTGGTTTCGGGAATTTTTCTATTAGAGATAAAGCAACTCGAGTAGGAAGAAACCCTCAAACAGGAACGGCCATGAATATTAGTGCTCGTCGAGTACTAACATTTAAACCATCTCAAATTCTTAAAGAAGACATTACTGATCGTTATGTTCATCGTCTTGATGAAAATGGGAATGAGGATAAATCAATTCCTCCAAAAGATGCAGTACCTAGAGCATTGAGTTCATTCTTAAATAACGTTGATGATACAGTTTATTCTGATGATGATAATGATGAAGATTAATGGCTAATTCCTCCATGATTCCTCAAAAAAGTAGTTTTAAGTTTCAAGAGCTCACCCCAATTACTGGGGTGAAGCCTTATGTGATTCGCTTTTGGGAAACAGAGTTTCAGGAAATTAGTCCAATCGAATCTGATTCAGGTCAAAAAATTTATTCCAGACAAGATGTAGAATACATTCTAAAAATTAAAGAGCTCTTGTTTGAGAAAAAACTTTCGATCCCAGAGGCCAAAAAAGCACTACTGCAAGAAGAGGAAGAGGGGGCAGAAGTTGAAGCTCTCAATTCAGTACCACAAGCATCTTTAGATCTATCGGATGTAAAGGCCCTTCTAAGGGATTCTCTTAAAGAAATTCGTGCGATTAAAGAGCGACGAAACTGGTAATCCAGTTCTTTAAATCACTTCTAAATTGATTATTCTTATTGAAATGATTCAAAAGAGTTTCACTGTTTTGGGTGAAGCTTTCCTGATTTTTTTCCAAGTAACTCTTCATCATATTCTTAGTATGAGTAAGATTTTGCTTTTGCAGAATCTTATAAAGAGTTTTTAGATTTTTATCTAAGATAGCGAGGGTTTCTTCAGGGTAGAGGATGAAGGGATTGATCTCTTCTTCATGGGAGCTAACAGTGCTTTCTGTTAATTCATTAAGATCATCGAGAAGCTGGAAACTCACTCCGATAACATTTCCAAGTCGTAAATAGTCTTTGAATTTATCAAACACAAACTTTTCACTAACGAGATAACTCCCAACAGTCGCTACCTGAATGAGTCTGGCCGTTTTAAGTTCATGAATTCGAATAATGTCCCCAAGACTGGCCTTGCCTTGAGCACCGAGATCTAGAAATTGTCCGAGAATAAGTCCTTTGGCCCCTGTGGCCCAGGAAAAAAACTTATTAATTAAGTGGAAATTCTCACTTTGAATTTTATTTAATTCAGCAAAAGAATGAATAAGGAGAGCGTCCCCTGCAAGAATGGCCTTCCATTCGTTAAAGGCCGCATGGGTTGATAGTTTTCCGCGTCTGTATTGGTCGTTATCCATTGATGGTAGGTCGTCATGCACTAAGGTATAGGCATGATGAGTTTCAATGGCAGAAGCTAAATTAAAGTGATTAGGGCCTAGAGCTGAGCCTAAGTCGAAGGCAATGGCCTCCACTAGTTTAGGTCGAAAAAGTTTTCCTGCAGGAAGTACCGCATAATCCAGAATATGGGCAAGTTCAGGATGAAGACAGGTAGACTTTAGAGATTTTTCGATCGCTTTTAAGAGCATTAAGGGGTCCTTTATTTAAAACTAGGCGCCCCCACTGTACCACCAATTTTGATCTGATAAAAGCCATCTTTGATTTCATAATTTTCAAGCATCATTTCAAGTAAAGGGATGGCCTCTTTTAAGTCTTTAGAGAAGCTTACTTCGCTTGAAAGATTAAGAGCAGAGCTGAGCATATTTCTTTGGGAGAGATTAATGCTTCCAGTGATATTAGCTCTTATAGGAGAATTCTCATTAGTCCCACCGATAATAAGTTTTTCTATGTCTAAACGGTTACTCTCTTTAGTCTGAGCATCAATAAAAACATCTTTTATAGCAAGAGTTGGAAGTGAGAAGCCCTGAATATTTTGAGCAGGTACTTCAAAATTTGAACTTGATGCCTTGAGGGTGAGCTCGTTAATAGCGTTCCCTTCAAGAATCGTTCTCATGTCCACAGTGACGGCTCCTCTAAGCTTTACCTGGGGAAGGAGAGGAGAGAGTTTTGAAAGATCAAGTTTTTGATCTTTGAGTCTTACTGATTGTTTTCCTATCCCTAGAACATAGTGAAGAGCAATGTCCTGTCCATAAAGTCTTGTATCAACTCGAAAAGGGAGACCGAATGGTGCAAAACTAATGAGGTGATAATTAAGGGTTACCGTTTTAAAAAAGAGATCTTCAGTTCCGCCAGTACAACGACGTGGAAGATTAAGATCAGAAATAATGATTTTAGGAAGAAGAAATTCAAACTTTAAATTGGTAAAAGTCGCAGGGCAACCAGTTGCTCTCAGATTGGACTGAATAAGGTCATTAACTTTTCCGCTAATAGGATAATGAGTTAGAAAAGCGAAGATAAAAAGAAATGGTAGAGAAGTCAAAAATAAGTATTTTTTGATCTTCAGGGCATAGTTGATATTTTCCAGTGACTGTATTTCTGAGCTCATTATTCTTCCAAATCCTGAGGTATTACGCTGTAATGAATTCCCTGAAATTGTCCTGATAAGAGGCTTGTGGAATCATTACGATTGATTTTTAAACTTTCAATTCTAAACTTTTCTCTTCTGATAAGACCGATAAAGGTATCCATAAGTTCATTGACACTCATATTAGTAAAAGAGAACTCAGCTTGAGAGCTGATAATTGAAGAAGAGATCTCATTTGATTCAAAGTTGGCCACGCGAATCTTATTCAAATCCACGCCTAAAGGGGCCAGGCTATTTGAGATCTTAGAAATAACCATCTCGGAACTATCAATCGGGTTTTGAGAAAGAATATTACTGGAAACTTGTCTTACCCCTTGATTCTTAGAAAGAATCTCGTTGGCCTTAGAATAAATCTCCACTCTCTTATTAAAGTCCGCTTTGAGATTAAGGTTTTGGAAAAAAAGAAAACTTAACAGCAGCAAGGGGAGAATAAATAACAGAGCAAGTGTCGCAATCTTAAAAATCTTCTGTTGCTCATCTTCAAGACCCGTGTAGAAATCAAGAAAAGACTGATATTGAGGATTTTCTTTAAACTTATCAATCCTTTGAAAAATTTCAGAGTCTACTCTTTTAAATATCGCATTTTTCATTTTTAGTATTCCGCATTCATTTGAATAATTTTATCGCCAATTGTTTCAAAGTTTACAGAGATGAGTGATGAGCTTCCTAGTTGAGCTTGTAACTTATCCTGAACTTCCTGATTCTTAACACTGAAGCGAGCTGTGATTAGTCTGTCTTCAGTTACTTCTAATTCAATGAGTGTTGCTTCTAATCTTCCCATGGCCTGAGTAATAGTTACTAGAGGAGAGAGGGCCTGAATTTGCACTGCTGATTGAAGAGTGGAAATTTCTTGTTCAATTGAACGGGTTCTTCGGGTCAGGTGAGTAAGGATCTGGTCAGGTTGAGTCTGAATACTTCTACGCAAGCGAGGAGTAAGATTAAGTTCCTGATTTCTTAAAACAGAAGTCAGTCGTGCATTAACGGCCTTAATATCCTGATTAATAAAATAATTTTGAATAAGAAGAGAGATGGCCAGTAATGCTGTTACTGCTAGTACTCGAACTCCAATAAAAGCATAGGAGTGAAGAGGAAAATCAATTCCGGAAGCCTGGGCATATTTTCCTGTTAGAAGATTGATGAAGAGATCTCTTCTTTTGTAACCATAGGCAAGAAGATTTGCCATGAAGTATTTAGTTTTTGATTTCGGGTTCAGATCAACTTTTGATGTATCAATGCCTTCAAAGGAATTAAAATTTTCTACCGGTATCTGCCATTTCTCGCTCAGGTATGGAATGATATTTTTTATATTGGAGCTTCCACCTGTAATGAAAACTTTTTCTAACTTAATATCAAAGTTAACTTGAATCCCCACTTTCCAACGATTGAAATCACTATTCAGAGTAGAGAAGACCCTGTCCATGGCATTAGCAAATTCTCTTTGAGACTCATTAACTTCTGAGTATTGATTCAAAGTCAGGAGAAATGCATTCTGATGCTTATAAATTTGGGCTTCTTCAGGGTCAATATTATAAGTTTGAGCAATCATCTCACTCACATGATGTCCTCCGAAGTAACTGATGTTGCTGACAATGAGCCTGGAATTATAGAAAAAATAGGCCTTCGTTGTTCTATGGCCAATATCAATGACTCCAAAACAACCTGGCATTGCTTGTTGATGAAAATAATTTTCAACTGCAGAATTTTCAGTCGTCAGAACTGAAGGTATGACCCGGTGTTTTTGAATCAATGAGAAGTACTGATCAAATGATGATTGCTGTGCAAGATCAACCATTGCAGTGTAATGAGTTTTTTGACTATCTAAACGGTAGGCATAATGAACTTCAGAAAGAGGGTAAGGGAGATCTTCTTCCAACTGGAAAGGAAGCATAAGATCTGCTTTCTTTTTATTTTTTACTGGAAGTTGCAGAAAGCGAGTGGTCATCATTTCGTTTTCTGCTTGGAATATGACCTTAGTATCAGGTCTTTTATACTCTTCAATAATTTCTCGAGCTATCATCATTTGCGCTTCATAAAAATTCTCCACGCTATTTTCTTTTTGATAGTCGGCAATATTGATTTCACTCATCTTCAGATGTTGAACTTTTTTTCGTTCAACAATTGAGGAGATAAATTTAACACTAAAATTTCCTAAATCTATGGCGAGTATATGCATAGACTTATTTTAAAACAGACTGTTACTGTTTCCTAGCTAATTTACTTGGATTTCGATAATACGTGGCTCGGTTAGCTGAGTGTTTTGCTCAGTGTTTTCTCCTCGAATTCCGCCACTAGAGTCTCCTGTCGCTCCTGTCGTGCCTCCAGGCTCTCCTCCTGGGCTTTGACTATTTCCCTGAGGGGTGACGCTGGTTGCTTGATTGGCGACACTTACGATGGCCACTAGAGTGTAAGTAGAGCGATTATAAATCCCTTCTGAAACGACTCGAAAGAGATTTGGGTTTGAAGAGAAAGTGATACCTTGCTTAGTGAACATCTCAATACGCTGATTGAAGTATTCTTCAGTTAAGTTTCGTGCTGTATTAACAAAGTATTGTTTTAAATCGTCTGTGGTATTGAAATGGCGAGGTCTTTGCGGATCGTTTTTATAGTTAAAGAATTCTTCAATATCGTCTTCCATCAGATTGGGGAAGAGAAGCTTTAGCATATTGCCGGAGACCTTATTGAGGTCAATTTGATTGGTAGGATAAAAAGAGAATTCGTTCTTAATAAGTTCAACCAAGTCATCATCCCATCCAGGGATAGTGTAAATTTCACTGGAACTGGAGAGCGGGCCGTATTTAGGAGTGATGTTGTTTTGCTGGAAAGCAGAACTGGCTTGAGCTGCAAAGGGGTCTTGGGCAAGAATTCCCTGGTCCGAAATGTAGTATTTAAGATTAGAAATCAACTCCTGATAGTTTACCCGTGAGTATTTCTCCGCAAAAGCTTCATCCTGGTCAGACTTTCTTGTGATGAGTGTTCTGAGCATGTAGTAAAGAGATTGATCCACAGAAACATTATCATGAATAGCTGTTTCAGATATATCCAGGGGAGTACTTATCCTCTCCACATCAGTTTCTGGATTAAAAGTCAGATAGCTCATGCGAAGCTGATTAAGATTAATCCGATTGGAGATACTTTGAATAGAGACTCTCATCTCTCCTTCAAGAATGGACTCTTTTTCAAAACTATCCACCGTATTTTTAAAAGCTGCAGAAGCATTCGGAGGTACGGGAATAGGATACATGAAAGGGACTTCCCATAACTGATTGAGAAGCTGGGGAGATACTGTATTCTTGGCATTCTCATTGCTCTGAACCTTATTATAGGCTTCCACGTAAAGCTTTAGTCGGGTCATAGCAAGCTGAAGACCTGACTCGGCCATGAGTTTTGCCTGAGATTTATCCAGGATATTAGTCGTCTTGATTCGAGAAATTTTTGATTCAAAAGTAAATTCTGAGTAGATGGCGAGTAAAAAGATAATCGCCGTCATAATCATAATGAGGGCAACACCTTTTTGGTTATTAAGAATTTTCTTTAATTCATTACTCATCTTCAAAATTTTCACCATCATCAAATACTTGGTCATCGCTGGACTGATTGCTAGTGTTGTTGGTACTTCCATCTCCACCTGCTCCAGCGCCACTTCCTCTGGTGCCAGTTCGAGGTGTAGACTGGACAATCGGAGTAACCAATGGCCAGTGAGTTCTAAAGACTTTAATCAGTTCCCTTTTATTTCCACTCTCATCATACCAGGTGATATCCATTTTCACACCGCGAATAAGATTCTCTCCATTCTTGATACTTCTGAGATTGGTTTCCCATTTCCTTTTTTCAAGATCCCAGAACTGAAACTCGAGATTTTCAACATTCTCCAAAAGGACCGCACGCTTTACTTTTTCGATGTCCTCAATATCAAGACGGTTATCATCCCATACGTCTGAATTGGAAATATAGCGAACAAGATTTTTTACACCAGATGGGATACGTTCATTTTTCTCTACTTCAGGATCCGCTGGTGCATCTTCTAATGCATAACGGACCCAAGCAAAGTGGGATTGCAGGGTATTCTGCATTTTTCTACGATTAGAAGAGGTCATGAATTCAAAAGTACTTTTATCAGGAGCATAGTAGCGAGGAATAAGAATGCCATCACTACTTACGGAACTAAAATGCTGACTCACTTGAAAACGTGAGCGAAGCTGTTCCCGGTAAATATTAATGTAATTTTCCTGAGGAGAAATTTCAGGATTTTCAACATCAGCTGGATTTTGCATGGTCGTCGCAAAATTCATAGGAGCTGAAAAATAAAGAGGGGAGAAGGCCTGAGAGAAGTCCCAGTCCATGCGGGCCAATGCGGTTTCAATTTGTAAGTTGTCCTCATTGATCTGCATCGTTCGTTCTTTGGTATTAACGGCATCATCAGTGATTTGCACAACTCCAAAGGTCATGAAGGAGAGGATGACAATAGCGATGAGAATTTCAAGAAGGGTAAAACCCTTTTCATTATTAGATGCCAACATTTAACTGAACTTTTTGATTGTAATCGGTCAGATAACTAGACAGTGAGTAACTCATTCCATTTTCTTTATTAATAACAGTGATTCGAACTTGCCAAAGGATGCGTTCGATATTTTTTTTCAATTCATCAAAAATAATTTTTTCCAGATTCGTGTTGCGATTGGCGCGGTTGGAATCGCTGTAATAAGCATTATCTTGATCTTCAGAGTTTCCTCCTTGAGAGAAAAGTTGTCCGAAATCAGGGATAACAAGTTTTTTGATCTCAAGTTCGTATTCAAAGTTTGCATATTGAGAATCTTCAAACTTTTTTACTTCCTTAGAATTTTGAGTAGCATTGGTGAAGCGCGGAGGATTGATGATCAGTTCATTCATTGTTCGTTCAGCCAAGGAATGAAGAATAAGTTGCTGTTCAGAGTTCTCAGAATCGGTGACGTTATAACCTTGAGTTGTAAGGAACGCAGTTATAAAGAAAGCAAAGAGAGTAATGGCAATCATTACTTCTAATAAAGAAAATCCGGACTCTGATTTCACTTTCACTATCGCCACTCGCTATAAATGGTTGTCATTCTAGTTTGCAATATATCTTCCAATCTAGAAACACTTTCTGTATTAAGCGCCTCGAAATGAGTTTTGGTTCTATTTAAAAAGGGAGAAACTTCCAGATAAGCGAACTCTTCAATGGTTGCCAGAAAGAAAAGGGCCGCATCCTTTTCTCCGGTCGGGTAAAAGTAAACGGAAACTTCTCCCTCTTGAATAAGTCCTTTCTGATCACCGACGCCAACTCCAAGGACCATCACTTCTTCGTGAAGCTCATATTTAATATCTTCAAACTCCTCAACCGGAGTAAATTGTGAAGAGAATTTTTTTTGTTGTTCACTCCACATCTTTCTTTCAGCAATTGATAGTTTGGAAAGGTCAGGTATTTCAGGCAGGGGAACATTACCAGAAGGACCGTATTCAACCGTATAGTTAACAGGATTACTTTCAAGATCGAGTTTAAGTCTAACAATAGAGTTTCTTAAAATAGCTTCGTTCTGGGCAAAGCGTACGGCCCGATCGATATTGTCTATTCCTGCTTTGAGATGACGGTGACGTTGAGTGCTATCTCCAGAAGGCACTGCCATGAACATGAGAGCAGCAAGCAAAAGGGCCACCAGAATTTCAATTAATGAAAATCCTGAAGTGGCCCAGACTTTATTAAAGGTCGTTTGAGTTGATATCTGCATCTACGCCTTCGCCGCCTTCGGCATTATCGGCTCCAAGAGAGATAATTGTAAAAGTTCTACCATCTGATTCATAGATGTATTCAGCATCCCAAGGATCAAGAGGAATTTTCCCTCCCTCAATATAGCCACCTGGAGCATATCTTTTACAGTCTCTTCCACCAGTAGGTTTTTCAATAAGAGCATCTAGCCCCATTTCTGTAGTAGGGTAGAAGTTACAGTCTCTTCTGAATTCTTTTAGACGATCAGATAAAGATTTAATCTGAATCTTTGCTGTCTGAACTTTTCCTTCTTGAAGGTTTTCGAAAACGCGTCCACCTACGAATGTACCAGCAAGAGCAAGTAGAGTTAGGGCGATGAGGATCTCAATTAAGCTCATACCTTGATTGGATTTTAATATTACTTTCATCTTCTTAAACATAAGAACTCCTTATTCAACTATCGAAGACTATTGAGGTTCATCATAGGTATTACAACAGCGAAAACAATAAAGCCTACAGCTCCACCTAGACATATCATCATTACCGGTTCTAGTACAGAAGTAAGACCGTTGATTTTAGATTGTACTTGATCCTCATAGTTTTCCGAAATAATTTTAAGCATCGGTTCTAATTCTCCGGTCCGTTCACCAAGACGTATCATGTGAGTGACGAGACTAGGAAAATATCCGCTTTGGATTAATGGTCCTGTGAGAGAGGCTCCTTCAGAAACACTGATGCGTGCTTTCTCTACAGCTTCTTTCATATGAACATTAGGGATAAGGTTTTTTACAATAGTTAGGGCCGTTAGAATAGGTACTCCTGAATTCAGAAGTGTTCCTAGTGTTGAGCAAAAACGGCTTACATTAATCATCTGAGTCAATGTTCCCAATAGAGGAAGTCTAAGCTGAAGACTATGCCATCTTGCCTGACCACTCTGGGTGTTAATGTAACGATGAGTAATGAACACTGTGAGAAAAAGGGCACCAAAAGCTGCCCACCAGTAATTCACTAAGAAGTTTGAAATATCAATACAAATTTTAGTGATGAGCGGAAGCTCTCTTTTCATGGAAGTGAAGATCTTGGCAATTTGCGGAATAACGAAAATAAAGATGACATTCATCATCACAAAACCAAAGACTCCCATAAGAACAGGGTAGGTCATGGCCCCACGAATTTTATTCTTTAGCTTAACCTGGGCTTCGGTAAAATCAGCAAGACGAAGTAAAACAACTTCCAGAGTTCCGGAAGCTTCTCCCGCTTCAACCATGTTAACAAAAATAGAGTTAAAGACCTTAGGGTGATCCTGTAGTGCTTTTGCGAGGCTCGATCCTTCGTTAACTTTTTGTTTCAGGTCCGCAAGAATAAGTCTAAGTGTAGCGTTATCAACCTGATCAGTAAGAGCAGAAAGGGCTTCAACAATCTGGATCTTTGCTCTGATCAAAGTGGCAAGCTGTCTTGTCATCATGGCCAGGTCATCAACAGGAACCGTTCCTCCTAGGCGAAAGAGACTAGGTTTTCCAGAGGTCCCCTGGGCCTTCTGTTCTTTAATCTCGATGAGCATGATGCCCATGGATTTAATTCTTTGTTTAGCTGTGACCATACTATCGGTGTTGATAGTGTTTTTTACTTCTTTACCTGTACGATCAAGACCTTTATACGAGTAAATTGGCATTAACTTGCCTCTTCTGAGTTAATGGCCCTCATAACTTCTTCAACGGAGGTTACTCCTTCAAAAATTTTATCAAGAGCATCTCCACGAAGTGTTCTCATTCCATTTCTGACAGCAGCTTTCTTAATCGTGGCAGCGTCAGCTTTTTGGATGATAAGAGCACGAATTTCATCATTAATCAGGAGGAGTTCTGAAACTACAGTTCTTCCTGCATATCCAGTATTGCTACATTTTGCACAACCTACTGGCCTATAAATAGTGGGTTCTGTTGGAAGATTGTCAATGTCGAGCACGACTTTTTCAAAATCAGTAAGTTTTGAAGCTTGTTTACAATCATTACAAAGGGTTCTTACAAGTCTTTGTGCAAGAACACCAACAAGAGAAGATGAAATTAAGAATGGCTGAACCCCCATATCAATAAGTCGAGTAGGGGCCGACGAGGCATCGTTCGTGTGTAGAGTAGATAATACAAAGTGACCTGTTAGAGAGGCGTTAATGGCCATTTCAGCGGTTTCCTGGTCACGGGTCTCTCCCACCATTACCACATCCGGGTTCTGACGAAGAATAGAACGGAGAGCAACGGCAAAGGTCAGATCGATTTTATGATTAACCTGAATTTGAGATATTCCTGGAATTTCATACTCCACCGGATCCTCAACAGTGATGATCATTTTATCTGGAGAGTTAATGCGATCAAGGATAGCAAACAGAGTCGTGGTTTTACCGTGACCTGTTGGACCGGTTACATAGAGAACGCCGTGCTTATGTCCAGAAAGTTCAATAAGACCTTCTAAAACTTTTCCACGAAAACCAAGAGTCTCTAGTTTGAGGGCCATATTATTTTTTTCTAGAATACGCATAACAATTCTCTCACCCGATTGGATAGGAATGGTTGAGAGACGAATATCGATATCTTTACCAGCAATTTTAATTTTAATACGGCCGTCTTGCGGGAGGCGTTTTTCCGCAATATCAAGCTTGGCCATAACTTTGATACGGCTGGAAACAGCTGCATGGGTTTTCTTAGGCTGCCTGAGAATTTCAGTCATAACCCCATTGATACGAAATCGGTAAACAGTTTCTTTATCATAAGGCTCAATGTGAATATCGGAGGCTCTTTCTTTAACAGCGCGGAAAATGATGGAGTTTACGAAACGAATAACAGGAGCTTCATCAGCAGTGGCATCCAGAATATCAATAGGTCCTTCCAGATCCATCGTTTCTTCAAAGTGCTCATCTTCAATTGAATCTACAATGTTTCTATTCGCTTTTTCATAGACTCTATTGATGGCATCTTCCAGCCTTGCAGGAGTCGTACAGATGATCTTTATTTCTTTCTTAAAGATCATGTGAAGATCATTGATCACATTGTAGTTAAAAGGGTTACTCATTAAAACTGTGACTGAAAAGTCTGTTTCAAAGCAGGGAAGAACCTGATGGTGTTTGGCATAATTGATGGAAAGATCCTTAACCAGGTTTGGATCAATTTCCTCTATTTTGATATCTATTTGATAGGGGATATCAATTTGCAAGCAAACAATTTTAATCAGGTCGTGGGGCTGGATATAATTTTTTTCAATAAGAATATCGCCTAATAAACCGCCGTGTTGACTTTGGTATTCTAGTGCATCGTCTAATTGGTGACGAGTAAGCATGGTATTTTTGATGAGAAGTTCACCAATCTTTTCTTTGGATTGTTCAAAACTCCCTAAAACTTCATTAGATAGATTCATTGGTTTCTATTTCCTGTTTAGAGCATTCGTTTTGAAAAATTATAGCACGCCCCATAAAGGGGCGCTATAAACTATAACTTGATTAATTCTGTTGGGCGTTCTTCTCGCGAACGATTTCCTGATAATTTGGAGTATCCCATTCGTCTTCTTCATAATGAGATTTAATCTGCTCTTCATTTAGGTTTCTGTATTGAGAAGCGCTTTCTTCATCATAAAGAGGTCCCATGATTTGTCGATCGAGCTTAGCGTTTAACTCATCGCTGAGTTTTTTACTCGGATCAACTTCATCTGCAGTAAAGATTTCGGCCATTCCTGCATTTCTCTTCTCAAGAACATCCTTCGTATTTTGCGAAGCAGTTTTATCATAAGGAGCAATAATCTTAGGAGTCATAAAGAACAGGAGATTAACTTTAGTTAAGCTTCTCGATCTGTTTTTGAATAACCATCCAAGAACCGGAATATCTCCCAGGACAGGAACTTTATTATTGGAGATCGTTTCACGGTCTCTTAGTAGTCCACCCATGGCCACAGTATCTCTATCTCTAACCATAACTTCTGTAATGGCAGAACGAGTAGTGGTAGGACGACCACCAGAGGTTGTTGTCGTTCCTGTATCAATGAAGTCATCAATTTTTTGGTTGATTTTGAGCTTCACAAATCTAGTCACTTTATTAATTTGTGGTGTGATCTTAAGTGAGAGCTTGGCTTCTTGCTGAGTCGTACTAAATGACTGAACACCACCAGAAGAGACCGTTGAGTTTTGAATAGGGGATGTTTCTCCCACTTCAAAAGTAGCCTCTGTGTTATCGAGAGCTAAAATTTGTGGGGTGGCCAGTACGTTCGTTGAAGTGTGACTTGCAATGGCCTTAATAAAGGCATTCACAGCATTAACTGTTACAGTAGAGCTGGAACTACCAGTTCCCGCCTTAATTGTTCTTGTAGGCCCGATTCCCACACCGGCAAAGAAACCACCAAGAGCAGTAGGAACTCCAGTTGTGAGAAGATTTAAAATATCAGAACTTCCTTGGTTAGTCAGACCTGCACGTTGGATATTTCCATTCCCGTAAGCACCGGCATACTCAACTCCAAAAGCTCTCAGCTTAGAAATGTTAGCTTCAAGAATAAGTCCTTCCACATAAACCTGATCTCTTGGGATATCCAGTCGGGAAATAACATCTTTGAGAGTTAACCAGTCTGTAGGAGATGCAGTAACAACCAGGGCATTATTGTTTTTGTCAGAAGTAATTTTAACTTCTGCTGAGAAAATAGGGTTAGTAGGAGCACTTGAACCAGAAGAAGTGAAACGCGTCGCCGTTGTACCTGTTGTTCTAGCTGATTGAGTCGCACCAGTTACGATACTTTGAAGAGTTTTTGATAGCTCTTCAGAATCACCGTAATTTAAGTAATAAACATGAACACGATTAGAGCTTGAAGAAACGAGCTTAACGTCAAGCTTGGCAATGAGTTCTTTTAATTGCTTGGCACCTTCTGCATTGGCCATAGCAATAATGGAGTTCGTTCTTGGCTCAGCAATAATTTTTGAAATAGAGCTGGTTGTTTCTCCTGATCCTCCTCCTGGACTAAAGCGAGGAGTGGCTACACCTTGTCTGGCGGCAGCTCCACCACCAGTGCTGCTCGAATTTCCTTTGAGGATATTATCAAGCAACTTGGCAATTTCCTGGGCTGAGGAGTTCTTTACTCTGACGATTTGGAGAGAGTCCTCATGTCCTGGAACATCCAAAAATTTAACCATCTTTGCAAGACGATTAATATTGGAACCGGTATCAGCAATAATAATGGTATTGGTTTGTTTGATATCAATGATTCGTCCGTAACGAGACATGAAAGGACGGAAGTTTCTGGCAATTTCCGCAGCAGAAACATGTTTAAGAGAAATAACTCTCATCACATAGTTTTCTGTATCAGGAGTATAGTTCCCGGTATAAATCTTAGTTGGTGTATAACGAATTTCTCTAGCATTAATCACTTTATAAAAAGCACCAGATTTTACCAGAGAATAGCCGGCCATATTAAGGGCCGCAAGGTAAGCTTTCCAGGCATCTCCTACGGTAATGGGAGTAGGAGCGATAATGGAAACTTTTCCTTTTACATCCTTATCCAGGATAAGGTTAATACCCGTAAGTTTTTGCATATGGCGGGTAATTTCCATGATGTCAGTGTCTGGAAAATCAAATGACTCGACGATTTCCGGGCCAAAGGCAGTCTCTGGATTCAGGTTTACATACTTTTGATTCTTGGGCTGTGCTGCAAGTTTACTAGAAGGACGGTTACCAAAAGTTCTTTGATTGGCCTCATCTTCCGGCTCATCAGTGGCAGCACTGTCAAAGATCACTTCTTCGGCATCATCAGGATCAATAAAATTAGCATTTGGATCAGCATTTCTTTCTGCTGCTTCAAGAGCTGCCTGTGCTTCTTCTTCCGTCATCGTATCAAGGTCTGAAATGGTTGCAGTGTCAATTGGCACTTGGTTATCAGCTTCATTTTCCTGAGGTTCATTGCCAAAACTTGTTTGGGAACGATATTTATTGAACTGAGCGTGTAACGGAGAAGTTGCCAACAAGGACACTACTAGTACAGGGGCAACGAAACGTGATTGGTGACATCTTGTCTTCATAAGTCGTTCCTTACTTAATATTATACTCTTGAACTATCTCAGATCCATCGCGACGAATCCCAAGAGTCAGATTTTCTAAGTTTTTAATCTTACCAAATAAATTCATAACTTCATTAATGCTTTGAATGCTTTGGCCATTAATAGAAGTGATAATGTCCTGGTCTTGAATTCCCAGATAAGGGAAAATTCCTTCCGGATCCATTTCAGTAATTCTAAAGGCCATTGTTCCATCAGGGTTTTGAATAGGAACGGCCTTGGCCTGGGTCAGGATTTGACCAATATCTTTTAACTTTTCATTGATAAGACTCTTAGAGATCTTAAAGTTGTTTCCTTGGTTCTCAATACCTGGCATCTTGCGGTTTTGAACAAAGGTTTTACTTTCTGACGGAGAAAGAACGCTGATAGGGGATGTCTTGGCGAGTGCAATATTGTCATTGTTAACAGCTTCGCAATTCCCCGTCTGAAGATTTCTGACAATCATTCGTTCTCTGGTGATTTTAAAAATTTCTGCCATATTTTGAATTTTATCACCAATACGAACTTCAAGAAGCTTTCGATCGTTTCTAATTTGTACACTGGCAAGAGATTTCACTTCATCCTGTAAGACGACAGCATTAACAAGCTTAATAGGAAGAGAGCTTCTTTGTGTCGCCGTCTCACAACGAGTTTGAGCGATCTTTGGAGCTTCAACACCTTTATCTGTTCTGAAAGGATTCAACGTTTTCACCTGATTGAGTAGGTTCGGGTTGAAGTCTTCGTTAACGTTAATGGAGATCTCTGAACCCTGAGCTACTGAAGGCAGTGGAGTAGAACGAAGGGCCAGAGCAGTT
>DATGND010000129.1:0-5966 GCA_035306925.1 Bacteriovoracaceae bacterium
ATGTCGGTCGGTTATTCTCCTGATACTCATCAAGTAAGCCTTTAGCGACCTCATCTTTTTCCAGATAGAATCTTAAACCTTCACCGCGATTAGAACTACTGACGTCGACAAGGACTTCTTGGTAGTTGATAATGGCCACACGACTACAAGTTTCTGCTGCGAAAACAGAAAGTGAATTGAGAAGTAAAATTAAGATTAAAGTGAGTCGTGTCATGCAATTTTTGCCGTCTTAGCTACTTTTGGTCGTCAGAGCATTTTAACTTACTATTAAATAAAAAGCGACCCTAACAATATGGATTTAATTAAAACCGGTCTCGGTATTTCAAAAACAATCAAAAATGTTTCTCGCTTCCGAGAAATTCTCACCGTATTGAGTCGACACGGATTTTCAGAACTTATCGTTAAGTCAGGACTGGATAAATTAATTCCAGGCTTTGTTCTTCCTCAGAGAGTAACGGATTTAAAACGCGAGGATTTAACCAGCGAAGAGTGGTGGCGCATCTTTGGACGACAGCTACGACTAAGTTTTGAAAAGTTAGGCCCAAGTTTTATCAAGATGGGTCAACTGCTGGCCACCCGAGAAGATATTCTCGATCCGGCGATGATTCGCGAATTAAAGCTTTTGCAGAATCAAGTAAGTGGAATTCCTTTTGCCACTGCAGTGAGTGTTATTGAACATAGTCTAGGTAAAAAGCTAGATGAAGTTTTTGAATCTTTTGATGAGAATCCTATTGGCACGGCTTCCATCGGAGTCGTTTATAAAGCGGTTTTAAAAGATGGAAAGAAGGTGGTTGTTAAGGTCAGACGACCTGGTATCAGGAAGACTCTGACTACTGATTTTGAAATTATCCACTTTATCGTTGAAAAAATTGAAAGAGTCTCTGAAGAGTTGAAGTTTTTGGGCATGTCTCGCATGATCTCTGACTTCTTCAAGAGTACCGTCCAGGAATTAAATTTTAAAATTGAAGCTCAAAATGCGATTCGCTTAAAGAATAATCTTAAACATATTGATAAAGACGGATGGTTAATCGTTCCAGAAGTTTACAAAGAGTACTCTAGCGAAGAAATACTGGTGCTGGAGTTTTTGGATGGAAAACCATTCAACCAGTTTCATTCTCTAGAGGAATTGGGCCCTGATATAGTGACAAAGCTGGAAAGAAGTATCGAGCTTTTTACTCATACGCTTTTAGCGGATGGTTTTTTTCATGCAGATCTTCATGGTGGTAATTTCTTCGTATTAGAAAATGGAAAGATCGGAATTATTGATTTTGGTCTTATGGGGACACTTTCAAAACGTAACCGAACTAATCTCATTGCCATTCTCTATGCAGTGTTAAGTTATAACTTTGAAAACCTGGTTTATGAGTTCTTAGAAGTTGCCGACTATGAAGTTATCCCGAATCATGAAGAGCTTATTCGAGATATAAAAGACGCTATTTCCCCATATATTGGTCTTTCAGTTAAAGAAACAAATATGACAGAAATGGTGAGAGGGATTATCTCTACTCTTGCTAAGCATCGTCTGTATCTTCCAAGAGAATGGTTTATTATCTTCCGCGCTCTGATGACTCTAGATGGAGTAGGAAAGTCTGTGGGCCTTGATGTTAATATTTTTAATGTCTTGGAAAAAGATTTAGAACCTTTAGTAAAAGAACTTCTCTCTAAAAAGAATGCTGAAGAAGAATTAATGTGGGTAACAAAAGATGTTCTCACATCCCTTCGTTTGGTACCCAAACATATCAAATGGTTTTTAAAAGAAGCCTCTAAGAATCATTACGCCCTTGAGATTAGGGTTAAGGATCTTGATGAGTTTAGTGACCGTCTTAATCGCGCATTCTATTCTTTAGGGATGTCTTTACTGGCCAGTGTCTTTATTTTAGGTGGTGTTTTCTTTGTCAAGGATGCCACTCACGCCGGAATTAGAGATATTCCCTTTCTTTCATGGATTTTCTGGTCTGCGGCGGCCTATTTGATGTTGAGAATAACCTTGATGAGAAGATTCTAAAAAAATATCTCGTTCATTTCAGTCCGTGATATAATTTCACCATGACAAAATGGCGTTTAGAAGACACAGCAAAAGAAACCCTTGCAGTCAGGGAGAAAATCAAGTCGATGGGGCTTGATGATACTAACTTTTGTCTAGTCCCTTTCACCACTATTATCCTCGAACCTGATGGCCAAGTCGGGATGTGTCGCAATAAAGGAAATAACTTTCCTATTGGAAATATTAAAGAGAATACAATTTCTGAGATTTGGAATGGAGAAAAAGCGCGCCAATGGAGAAGACAGTTTCTGGAAGGGAACCCTCGAAACTGTGCCATTGAGACAATGCATCGGCGTTGCCAACACTGTCCCGAAAATAACAAATTATTAGATTATATTGAACTATCAGAAGTACAAACTAGACCTATATTAAAACTCACGGCAAATTTTAATGGTAAGTGTAATTTACAATGTCAGATGTGTGATATCTGGAAGTTGCCGAATGGTCTTTATAATAAGTTAAATTTTTGGGAGCCGGCTAAAACAGATATTTTCCCCTACCTGAAAGAAGTCGATATGCTCTCAGGTGAGCCCTTCATTCAGGCTGATACCTATCGATTAATTGATGAGATTTCATCAATTAATCCAGATTGTCAGTGGATTTTTACTACCAATGCTCACTGGAAATTATCAGATAAGATTAAAAATGATTTAAATAAGATAAAAATAAAAAATATAATTATTAGTGTTGATAGTTTTAATGAGGAGACTTATTACAAAATCAGATATCCCGGAAAGTTGAACTTCGTTCTGGATAATATTGAAAACTTGCTCACCTATAATAATGAAAGAAAAGAAAAAAAACTTAACAGTATTCGCTTTATATTAAACTTCTTAGTTCAAAAAGATAATTGGAGAGAAGTTCCACAAGCGATACGTTATTGCGAAGAACGAGGAATTGTCCCTTTCATTACTTTTTTGTATGTGCCAAGCGAGTTCTCCTTACTTAATTTGGATGAAGAGGAACGGGTTCACATCTTTGAAGAGTGGATGAGTACTTTAAATGAATCACAAGTTATAAGGTCTATGCGAGTGCTCACACCTTTGATTCAAAGCTTAACCCATCTTAATAAAGTGTCTGCTTTGCTCACTTTTAAAGAGAAAATGAAGAATTTTCAAATCGATCCTTTAAAGTAGTTCTTCTACTTCACTTGTAAATCTTTATAGGTATTTTCAGAGATAGTGTTGAAGTGAGAAAGTGAGAAACTTTTTTAATCATTTCTGTTTCCAGGTTTAGAAAAATAATCTCTTTAAATTGAGGCAGTCTTTTTAGATAAAAATTTGAAAACAAGTGGCGCGCAGGAATGAGTTCAAAAGAAGTTGAGGGAAGAGTTAACTCTTTGATAGCTTCAGAATTATCGGCATCATCATAGATCAGAGCAATTGTGGATTGTGCACTTCCAGAGAAGTGCAGATGATAGTTTTTAAATAAATTTATACCTTTGGGAGTGTCCGCAAACTCAGTCATTTTTTCTCTAAAGCAAAAAAGAATCTCAGGAGAGTTATCCCTTATAAATTGCTGAATGGTTTTTTGATAATCAATGTGATTGAAAAATTTGTCAGGTATAAATGAACTGTCAGATTTGTTGGTAATAAATTCAAAACCATCCTGAACAAGCATGGAAGCAATAGACTCAGCTTTTGCTTTTTGAATGAATTCTAAATCTATTGTTTGAGGAATCAGATAATAAGGAACTGATAAAAAATTCTGGGATGATTTATGTCCTCCCCAAGATGAAAGAATTGATGGCCATCCCCTGGAAGCAGCTATTTGTGCTGCCGTCCCGAAATCTTCATACATTGAAGTGGATAGACTGATAAAAACAGGATGGGAAAGTTTGACTTTGACCCACTCTTCTTGTTTTACATCTCCATGAAATACTGGAACCTTGTTCCAAGGAAGATCATTTAAAGTTTTAAGCGTGATCTCCTTGAGTGATGAAACGTGGTATTTTCCTAATGATTCATCAGGGAAAGAATCAAATTCTCCAAAGATATCAAGTGTGACATTCTTTTTATACTTTACCTGTAGTAGTGAAACGATTTTGAGAAGTGCTGGGATATTCTTCGATAAAGAGAGGCGACCAGCATATACTAAATTCACTTCCTGTTCAAAGTTAGGAATGAAGATGGACTCTCTATATAGGGGCCTGCCAATAATACCTATCTTTTCAGCGTCAATATTAATGACATTCGTTAAAAAATCTTTGATCTGAGGAGAAAAGGTCCAGAGACGAGATTGTTCAAAATTCCAAAAACTAGACTCTAAAATTCTGGATAGAAAACTCCCTGTTAATATAACCTCTACAGGAAGTTTGGAGTTAGGGAAGCTTTGAGTAATTGCTCTGGTATTTTCATCTGAGAACCAGATTTGTCCATGCTGAGGTACATTTTTTTTAAACCATTCTGTTGCAAAGGCTTCCAGCCAATCAAGACTTCTTTGACAGGGGTCTGGCATGACCGATTTGGGATTAATTTTTTTTAGCATGGATTTATTCCTGTGGGCCATTCTTCAACTTGTTGCGGTAAGAAATAATCTTTTTCAGGTAGACTTGAAAATCGATGTAGTGATCTTGGTAGTTTTGATTTTCTATCTTTACCAGAAGCTTTTTAAAATCTTCTATTTGTTGGATATGTATTTCATTTCTTGGTGCTAACGATTCCAGTGCATGGATTATCGAAGTGACTCCTTCTTGATATTGTTCCTTGGGAAGTACTCTTGGGTGAAGAAGGGGAGAATCAATTTCTACAAAGACGGGAATGATATTATAACCAGATAAGTTCTTGTCATAAAACTTGATGAGATCTCCAATTGAAGTCCAGTTTACAGCTGTAAGGACGGAATGAAGATGAACATCAAGATGAGGGTGTTGATAGTTTTTTAACTTTTCCACATTGTTAATGATGGTTTTCCACTTCGAAGGAAAGCGCATCAACTCATAATTTTCTTTTACAGAATCAATACTCAAAATAAGTTCTATGCTCTTAAACTGTTTCAGTTCTTCCATGAATACTGGATCGAAGAGAGTAAAATTCGTGAAAATTCGCAATGTAATATTGTTGATGTTAGGATGAGAAGTTAGCTTTTGGATAAATGATCTACTCTTAGAGGAGATGAGCGGTTCTCCTCCTGTAATAGTGACTTGTTCTAGTTCAGGTGTTTCTCGAATAACTTCTTCAATATCAAGATTAGAACTCCACTTAGAAGTTGGAGGCATTTGAAATATCCCCTCAAAGACTCTAGAAAGTTTGTGAGAGTAGATGGGGGAACACATAATACATTCGAGATTGCATTCATTATCAATAGTGATGTCCAGATATTTTAAAGGTGTGATTTGCGAATGAGGATCAAAGGAAAATCTTTTCAAGTAGTCTAAGCGAGGAGAGTTGCAATTATTTCTTTCTAGACTGAGACAGTGCTGGCACTCTTCAGGAATTTCTCCTCGACTCATTTGATCTCTGTAGCTGGTATTATGCTTGAGTTCAATAAGCTCTCGGCTTTCCATAGCAGGATAAGAAGACTTGATGTCTTGGTGGCAACACAACCTTGGGCTATTTTGCGCTCCTAAACTTAAAGAGATCCAAGGGATAGGGCAAATGAACTTATCTTTCACAGGCCCTCCATGACTTCCACATGTTTTAAGTAAGGAATGAGAACGTCCTTATCTTTTTTAAGAGGAAGGTTAGAAATTGCCTTTTTTATAATGTAGAAGATTTCTTTCGATTGCAGAATGGCGTTCTCTTTAATTAAGTTGAGAATCCATTCTTTATTAAGAGTATCTGAACGTTTAATAATAGAGAATTCATCAGGGTAGAGAAGAAGGATGGGATGAAAAGAAAACCCTTCTTTTTGACACCATTGATACATTTTAATAACTTCGTCGCAATTATCTTCTTGTATCACCATGTTAATGAAAATCTTA
>DATGND010000130.1:0-6118 GCA_035306925.1 Bacteriovoracaceae bacterium
CTAAGAAGCGAAGATAAAGTTCAAAAGATTCTTCCTTATTACCGGTATCGTGAAGCTCAGGAGGCTCTTTCTTTAAGAGTAGGGCAAGCATTCAAAAATAAAATTCATGCACTCATTCAAGCTCCTACAGGGACCGGGAAAACCATGGGGTATCTTCTTCCGAGTCTTTTGTTTGCTATTAATGAGAATGAGACTTGTCTTGTTGCAACAGGAACAAAAACATTACAGGATCAGGCATTGGCCAAAGATATCCCTCAGGTTAAAAATCTTCTGGCCCTGGGTGATAATGCAAAGATTGTTCGTCTGGTGGGAAGTAATAATCATCTTTGCGAACTTATTTTCCGAGAGAGTGATGATAACAATTTAAGTTTACTGGATGATTTTGAAACAACATTTGTAAAAGCTTATTTTGAAATGTTCTTTTTCTATAATCAGCATCAGTCTTATCATGGGAAATTAACTAGAGAGCAGATTCACTACGTTTTAAAAAAGATCTTTCCAGCAATTCAGGAAAAGGAGAACGAACTTGCCGTTGATTACCGCGCTTGTGTGGGGAGTAGTTGTCCTTTGATTGATCAATGTTCTTATATGCAGGGACTAAGGGAAGCCAAGGAAGCGAAACTGATTATAGGTAATCACGCTCTCATGCTAAACTGGCCACGAAGTATTGATAAACCACAATACATTGTTGTGGATGAGGCCCATCGTCTAGAGGGGGAAGCGACTAAAGCTTATGCGGTAGAAATTTCTAGTGCTACGCTTGATAATTTTGCCAAATACATGACCCAAGGAATGGGGGCGTTGAATTACCTCATTCAAAGTGATGAACATGATCCACATTCACAAGATAAAATGGATCAGAATAGAGAAAGAACTCATTCGGCACTAAGAATTTTAAGTGATCATATTGAACCCTTAAAAGACTTAATGGAATCCTATTTTAAAAAGCTTCCTAATTATAGTCCTATCTATTCTAATGAATTACCTTTCCCTAAGAAGGAAGAGTTAAAAGACTCTCTTTCCACAACTATTTATCACTCTCTGGAGAGCATCTTTTTTGTTTTTTCAGATCTTTACACTCTCTTTCTCCCTTATATGAATCGCTGGGACCACAAAGAATTTAAGAATAACTCTAAAAAACTTCAGGCCTGGGCGATCTTTGAATCAAGCTTTGGGCATCTGGAAAAGCTGACTAATGGTTTAAAGCATTGTCTTGAGACTCCGGCAGAGTGGTCAACGATCATGAAATACTCTGAAGCGGAAGGGTATGTGATTGAATCTAGTCCGATTGATGTAGGTAAAATGATTCACGAGGAACTGCTGGCCCCTAGTAGTTCGGTGGTATTTACTTCAGCAACTTTAGGAAATGCCAGTGGAGACAGTGGTGTACAGAGCATTGAGTGGATGACGGGCTATACTTATCTTCCACCTGAAAAACGTTTTAGACAGGGACTGTTTTTAGATGCAGTTTATGATTATAAAAATAAATCGAAAGTTTATTTAAGTTCTGATACCAGAAGAATTTCCGACCCTCTTTTTGTTCCCGAACTATTAGAGACTGTGAGTCCTTTGATTAGAGATTTAGGAGGAAGAACTCTTCTTTTATTCTCTTCACGCCAACGTTTTGAAAGGGCCGTGGAAATTCTTTTAAAAGAATTTGACGGTAAGATTCCTGTCTTTGTTCAGGGACTAGGGAAGAATGTTATTGAAGAATTCAAGAAAGAAGATAGTGCTATTTTAGTTGGCATGGAAAGCTTTGGAGAAGGGATTGATATACCTGGTGAAAAACTTCAGTTCATTATTATTGATAAAATCCCCGATGTCAGACAAGACCTGGTTATTCAAAGAAGAAGGGACTTCTTTGAAAATAAGTTTGGTAACGAATTCCATGACTATTTTCTGGCCCATCGTACTCGCTCTCTACACCAAAAGTTTGGAAGGCTTCTAAGAAGTGAAAATGATCACGGAGCTATTTTGGTAGTTGATAATAGAATTCGAACTTGGAAGGGTGGGACATTACGGTCATTCCAGAAATTAATGGAGCCTTACGAAATTCGAAACCTGCCATTAAAAGAAGCTTGTTCTGAAATTCGAGAGTATTTTCAGGTTTAATCCATTCGTTTTAAGAAGTTGATATCTACTCTCATATTCTTTTCCCTTAGTTGATAGGGGATGGAGAAATGTTTACTGAGCATGAGATCAACACGATCCCCTTGGATATGAGAAGACAGAGAGTCATCGTTATAAAGGGATAAGCAATTGGCGCTTAGTTTTTGTCCCCCAATTTCGAGATCTACTGTCTCTCGATTGTTGAAGTCGGCATAAACGACAGTCTCCAGAGGTGCTGCTTCGTCAGTTCGCCAAGAGTTATGTCCTACAACCAGAGTAATGGGTGTTCTTCCCGTTGAATCGAATTTTTTTGTCAGAGAAAAAACTGCAGAGGTACAAACCGCTGGAGAGCTGAGATAGTGCTTTGTGGAATGGTGCTTCACAAGAGACTTACTATCCTCTTCGTTACTAAATTCGTAGTAAAGCTCATTTGAGGCAGATTTAACTTCGAAAGTCTCCAATGAATATCGTTGACCCAATGATTTTTCGATTCTCATAACTACTGGCGTCATGGAAAGGGTAAGTTCGTAGTAAACTTTCACTTTCAAAAATTCTCCAGTCTCAATTCTTGAAAGAATTTCGGCTTCAAAGAAATAGGCCTGAGATTCAAAGCGACGGGACAACTTGAAATTCTCTGTAGAATATAACTTATTTTTTTGAAGGTAGTTGTAACTTCCTTCGGCGATAACTTCTGAGGCGGTGTTCATGATTCTATTTTATTGCAGTGTTTAAAAGAAGGCCAAGGGGAAAAATAAAAGACCTGAAATAGGGAAGAAAAAATAGCTATTATCTTCCTAAAGATTGAGTTTATATAATGAGTTTGATAAGTTAACTCAAAAATTTGCCCCCTATTAGTTTTCATTAAATCATATATGATTATGCATCGCCATATTTAAAAGGGAAGAACGTCCATGATTAAAATTAGTAAAGGTTTAGATCTGCCCATTACAGGGGCCCCTGTACAAAAAATCTTCTCAGGACCTGCTATTAAAACTGTTGCGGTGACGGGACAGGATTATGTTGGAATGAAACCAACTCTTCTAGTTCATGTCGGCGACAAAGTGAAAAAAGGTCAGGCCCTTTTTGAAGATAAGAAGACACCTGGAGTTTGTTTTACAGCTCCTGCAGCGGGAACTGTTAAGGAAATTAACAGAGGGGATAAGAGAGCTTTCATTTCACTTGTGATTAACATTGAAAGCAATGAGCAAGTTACATTTCAGCATTATAAATCAAAAGGCGTAGATGTTACTGCTGAAGAAGCAAAGTGTCTTTTAGTTGAATCAGGTCTTTGGACGACCCTGAGAACTCGTCCATTCTCGAAAACACCTGGCCTTGAATCTACAGCTTCAGCTCTTTTCATTAACGTCATGGATACGAACCCTCTAACAGCTAGTCCAGAGCTTATCGTGTCTGAGAATCTTGAAGACTTTAAAGCTGGGGTTGCCGTTCTTTCAAAACTTACTCCTAAAACATATGTAGTAACTCACCGTAACTCTTGTGTAGACCTAGAAGGTCTTAATGTGAAACACGAAGTATTTGCTGGTCCACATCCTGCTGGAAACGTTGGGACTCACATTCACTTCTTAGAGCCTGTTTCTCTTAATAAAACTGTGTGGCACGTAGGTTATCAGGATGTGATTGCTATCGGTCACCTTTTCACAACAGGTAAGTTAAACACTGAAAGAATCATCGCTTTAGGTGGACCAGCTGCTCGTAATCCTCGTTTAGTGAAAACAATTAAAGGCGCAAGCCTTGTTGAGCTAACTAACGGTGAAGTTTTCGAAGATACAGAAGTGCGTATGATTTCTGGTTCTGTTCTAGGTGGAAGAATTGCTAAAGATGCAAGTGCTTACCTTGGACCTTTCCATAACCAAGTAACACTTCTGAAAGAAGGCCGTCATAGAGAATTCCTTGGTTGGCAAGCTCCTGGCGTTAATAAGTTTTCTGTTAAGCCAGTTTTCCTTTCAAGACTATTCCCTGGAAAGAAATTTAATTTCGATACAAATACTAATGGTTCACTTCGTTCAATCGTTCCATTTGGAACTTTTGAAAAAGTTATGCCACTTGATATCCTGCCGACTCAGCTTCTTCGTTACCTTATGGTTAAGAATACGGACTACGCTGCAAGCCTAGGGGCTTTAGAGCTTGATGAAGAAGATTTAGCTTTATGTACATTCGTAGATCCTTGTAAGAATGAGTACGGTCCGATTTTAAGAGAGAATCTGAATATCATTGAGAAGGAAGGATAATAATGAAATTTCTAGAACAATTTTTGGACGGTCAAAAGCACCTGTTCGAAAAAGGTGGAAAACTAGAAAAACTCTATCCGCTTTATGAAGCGATAGATACTTTCGCATTCACACCTAATACTGTTACTAAGTCTAATGCTCACGTAAGAGATGCTCTTGATCTTAAGCGTGCTATGTTCACCGTGGTTGTTGCCATGATTCCATGTGTGTTTATGGCCCTTTACAACACTGGTTATCAAGCAAACCTTGTGCTTGCTTCAGGTGAATTTCAAGCAAGTGGTTGGAGACATGAGCTTTTTACATCTCTAGGCTTCTCTCATAATCCTGCTGATACAATGGCCAATATTATTTATGGTCTCATGTACTTCGTACCTGTTTGGTTAGTATGTAATATCGTAGGTGGTATCTGGGAAGTTCTCTTTGCTTCAGTAAGAAAGCATGAAGTGAACGAAGGATTCCTCGTTACAGGTTGGTTAATTCCTCTCATTCTTCCTCCTACAATTCCTCTATGGCAGGTAGCTATCGGAACTTCTTTCGGTGTTGTTTTTGCTAAAGAGATTTTTGGTGGTACTGGGAAAAATATTTTCAACCCAGCTCTTATGGCCCGTGCTTTCCTTTTCTTCGCTTATCCTGGTCAAATTTCAGGGGATGCTGTTTGGGTAGCAGTTGATGGCTTCACTGGAGCAACTGCTCTTTCTCAAGTTGCTGCAAGTGGTATTGGTTCCCTTGAACTTTCTTGGTGGGATGCATTCCTAGGATTTAAGGCCGGTTCAATGGGTGAGACTTCTGTACTGGGAGCTCTTATTGGTGCAGCTATTCTAATCGCTACAGGTATTGGTTCTTGGAGAATCATGCTTGGTGGTCTTTTAGGAATGGCCGGTATGGCGTTCATCTTTAATACTATTGGAAGTGAGACTAACCCAATGTTTGCTCTTGCTCCACATTGGCATCTTGTTCTTGGATCTTTTGCTTTTGCCATTGTTTTCATGGCCACTGATCCTGTTTCAGCTTCTATGACAAATGTTGGTCGCTGGATTTACGGAATTCTTATTGGTGTCTTAGGAGTATTAATTCGTGTGGTGAACCCTGCATATCCAGAAGGATGGATGCTTGCGATTCTTTTCATGAATGCTTTTGCTCCAACAATTGATTACTTTGTTATGAAATCTAATATTCAAAGAAGGAAGGCTCGCCATGTCTGAAACAGCCGGTAGAACACTCACAATTGCGGCGATCTTGTGCGGGATTTGCTCAGTACTTGTTTCAGGTGCAGTTGTTGTTTTAAAACCACGTCAATTGGTCAATGCTGATCTTGATTTTAAGAAAAACATTTTAATGTCGACAGGGCTTTACACTCCTGGTGCTGATATCAATGAAATCTTTAAAAAAGTTGAACCAGCAGTCGTTGATTTAGAAACAGGAGAAATTGTAGATGTAGATCCTGCTTCTTTTGATGAAAGTAAAGCACTGACTGACAGTATTCCAGCAAAACTTGATAAAGCCGGAATTAAAAAACGTGCCCGCCAGCAAGTTGTTTACTTTGTAAAAAATGAAGGGAAGGTTGAACTCATCGTTCTTCATCTTGTCGGTAAGGGGTTATGGTCTACGATGAAAGGCTTCCTAACTCTTGAAGCAGATGCCAACACTGTTAGAGGTTTTCAATTCTATTCTCACGGAGAAACTCCTGGGCTAGGTGGGGAAGTAGATAACCCTGCTTGGATTGCTCAATGGAAAGGGAAAAAAGTTTTTGATGAAAATAT
>DATGND010000131.1:0-14349 GCA_035306925.1 Bacteriovoracaceae bacterium
ATAATAGAAACTTGGCTTGGAAGCCGGCATGTAGAAATAAGGCATCTGATACATACTTAAGGTTTCATCAAAACTCATCAAGGTAAATGGTTTATCGGAACCAAGGTATGATTCATGGGTCTGCACCACCAGATGATGAGCGGGATATGCCGTAATCGATGATTTATCCACATACTTTTGTACACTTCGGTAGAAAGGAAATTTCGAAGTGAGAACAAAAGGGAGCTCCTCTGGAAGATGAGTAAAAAATAAAACCTTATTGGCCGAGATCACGCCCTCAAAGGAAGCAAGAAGAAGGTTTTCAAAACGGCCATCATAAAACTGCCAGTATTGAATACGACTCTCCTTATAGTCTCCACCATTGATATTGAGTCGGCGCTTGAGCTGAGCGATGAGAATAAAGTCTTGCAAACGATAATGGGGAGAAAGCAATTTAAAGAAATAGTAAGGAACCTCTTCTGGATTAATCCTTGCCTTCATCTTCTCCTCAAAAAAGATACTCATCATGTGAAGAAGTGAGTTGTATTTCAAACTTCTATCCTGAGCATACTCCTGGTTAATGAGCTCTGTGAATTTTTGATAAATACTTCTAAACCAACGAGGGACCGATCCTGAAAGTTCAAAACGGCTATCTTTTTCCCTCATAATATTTTCATATTTAAAGGCTTCAAAACGTTTTAGTTCATTGAGAAATAACTCATCAAAATGTTTTTCACCTTCGTGATAAACCAAGTCTAAATCTTCACGACTTAAGAGCTCCGGATACTTCCTAAGAAGTTCTCGAAGATTCTCAAAAGGAGTAGAACCAATTTTTAGACGAACTTTATCCGTATTCAGATCCACTTCTGCGGGCCTTAGAAACTTTCTGATATTGGCAAGCTCAGCTATTTCATACTGAGAAGCAATCCTTAAAAATGATTGAATTTCAAGTTCTGAAATAAAGTCATCAATTGTACTGGAAGCCTTAAAGGATTTATCGTCAATGAGAAGAACTGTTTTCTTATTTTTAGTTGAAACAAGCCCCCTGACTAATGAGGAGACATTCAACCCAATTAAAATCTCATCATATCTATTCTTTAACATCCAATAACTTCCTTACGGTAAATCTGATACTTTGAAGAATCAAAAATCATGCCCTCAGTTGCTTTAGTTGAAAGCCACCGGGAGAATTCATCAGCATTATGAACCTCTGTCAGAACATGATGGGATTTAGCAACATCGACTTCAGTTGAACGATGATTGACTGGCCCACAACTAATAGCTCCTACCCCATTCACTAATGGCTCAAGGATGGAATGCACACTCACTCCGAATCCTCCTCCCACATAAGCGTGAGAAAAATCAGCATAGAGTTCGCACAGAACGCCCTTCTTATTTAAAATCAGAACCTGGGATTCAAAATGAGCAGTCTCATCGTCAACCAGCTGGGCCTCTAATCCCATTTTATCCAGTTCTAACTGAAGTTCTATAAGATTCTTCTGATCAAGTTTATGAGGAACAATGAGGATAGAGGTCTTTTCTGTCACCTGATCTAATAAATGGAGATCTGACTTCCAGGCATTACCAAAAATAAGTTGCTGCGGAAATCTTTTTAAATGTGACATTAAAGAATCATAGTTTTTAAAAATGGCACGGAATTTATCGTCCCTCTTTAATTTTCGGCGATAAATCTGCTCCATCCTAAAATCATAAACAATTCCTTCCACTCCTAAAGGCTTCACATGATCAAGATCCTCTTGAGTTGCAAACACATTAAAACGAGAGGCTTTTAAAAAAGCTTTTTTAAGGAATGAAAGGTCTCTGTTTTTTAAACGGTCTTTTTTAAAAGAAAGCCATAGAAGTTTAAGAGTATTGCCAGGCTTCTTGGACCATACAAGAAATTCTGGAAAGAAGTCATATCTGACCAGAAAAAGGGTGTGACTGCTTACCCAACGGGAGAAATTAAAAGCGGGAGACCAGAAACGATAGGAAAGAATAGGATAACGAAGGTATCGAATCTGTTCTGGGTATTTTTTATAAAGACTCAAAACTTGTTTTTCTACACTTGGAGAAAACAACACCAGTTCTACTCTTTTACCCATTTCCAGCAAGTCTTCAATAAGGGAACTCACCTGTGCAAACTCTCCTTCACTGGAGAATTCAAAACAAAAATCTGCCGTCACACCTATTTGTTTAAAGCTTTGAGACCCCTCATCCTTCTTATTTTTTAATTCAAACTTCTTACGCTCTACGACTTCTGGTATCCAGAAAATAAAAAGAGAGAGAACTTGAGAAAGAAGGGTGTGGAGCCATTGATAAATCATGCAAGCTGCTCCAAAGAGACATTGAATACTTCATCAACACTGATCGCTTCCATACAATAAAGTTTTTTTCTGAAGCAAGGACTGGAACCTGTTGTTGAACAGGGTTTACACCATAAAGATTTTGAAAGAAACCTTGAATGCTCCCCATGGGGAGAAAAACCAAAGCGAGGGTCAGTAGGACCAAAAATCGTTAAACACTTCACCCCATAGGCCTCTGCGATGTGATTCATACCGGAATCATTTCCAATGCAAAGTTTAGCATTAGAAATAATACTCATGGATTCACTCAGACTGGTTTTCCCTTGAAGATTCACAAGCTCTGGATGATCAATGGAATTAAAAACTTCGCAGAAGTTATCGTCCGGGCCTCCTAGGATCACGACCTTTTCACCGTGTTCAAGAAGCTTTCGAGCAAGTTCTACAAAACGATCCACTGGCCAGCGTTTAGGAGTAAAAGAAGCTGATGGGGCCAGCACAATATAATTTGAAAAATCCTTATAAGGAGGAAGGGAATTTAGAGAAGTAAGCTCCCCTTGTTTAGAATGAATAAAATTCTTGGTACGCTCAATTCCTCGCTGATCTCCAAAGATATCCTGAATATCAATGATCAGACGATGAACCTGATTTTCAAGGCCAAAGACTTGAGGAGAAATAAGGTTTTTAAAAAAAGTTCCTTTAAACTTTGTCAGAAGCCATCTTTCCCAACGGCGCTTATCAATACTTAAAGAAGGCACACGCCAGAACATCCAGCGCAGACGATAAGATCTCATGGTGCCATGAAGATCCAAAATAAGATCGAAGGGATGATCCTGATGGGCTTTTTTAATTTTTTTATAAAAAGAATTCCAACCACCATCCTGGCGTCGATCTAAGCAGATCACCTCATCCAGATAAGGGTGCTCTTCCACTAATGAAGAAAACTCCCTCGATGTGGCAAAACTCAAACGAAGACCCTTTCCATAAAGGGACTTTAACCAATTAATTGTGGCGGTTTGTAGTACCACATCCCCCATACTGGAGAAGCGGATGAGTAGAATATGCATTTTAAAATTATGTCTCAGTAGATAAGAATTAAAAAGTAATAAAAGGCCAAAAAGTACGCCGTACCTTTTGGCCTTTGGCTTTTGGGCTTATTTCGTTAAAATTTGGGCCGCTTCTTTGGCAAAATATGTGAGAATAATATCTGCTCCCGCTCTTCTAAAAGAAGTTAGAGTTTCAATAATCACCTTATCGTTTTCTAACCAACCTTTTTCTACAGCTGCTTTCACCATGGCATATTCACCACTCACGTTATAAGCAGCAATCGGCAGCGTAAAATTCTGTTTTAAACGATAAATAACATCAAGGTATGGAAGTCCTGGCTTAACCATCAGAATATCGGCTCCCTCTGCTTCATCAAGAGCAGCTTCACGAAGAGCTTCATTCGCATTGGCATAATCCATCTGATAAGTCTTTTTATCACCTTTTTTAGGAGCCGAATCGAGAGCATCTCTAAAAGGGCCATAATAAGCAGAAGCATACTTAGCTGAATAGCTCATAATAAGTGTGCGAGAAAAACCTTCCGCATCTAAAGCCTGACGAATATGGGCCACGCGACCATCCATCATATCCGATGGTCCAATGATATCGACACCTGCTTGGGCTTCACAAAGTGCCTGACGAGTCAGGACCTCAAGAGTTTCATCATTGAGAATTTCACCGGTCTTCGGATCAACTAAACCATCATGACCTTCACTAGAATAAGGATCAAGGGCCACATCACCCATGATCATCATTTCAGGAAGGGCATTTTTAAGTTCTTTAATGGCACGAGCATTTAACCCATCTGGATTGTATGCTTCTTTTGCCTCAGGAGTTTTCAAGTTTTCATTGATGGCCGGAAAGAGGGCCACCGTGCGAACTCCTAGATCATAGAGTTCTTTAGCCTCTTGAATAAGAAGATCAATTGAAAGTCGATTTTGACCAGGCATCGATGCCACAGGAACTTTCTGATTATTCCCCTCGATCACAAACAAGGGTGCGATTAAATGATCTGCACTCAAGTGCGTTTCGCGCACTAAAGAACGGATCACTTCATTAACACGATTTCTTCTAGGTCGAATTAACATAATATTAGCCTTTCATTGTTGACTGGAGAACCAGAGCATACATTTGAATTTGTTTCATCATGGAAGCAAGTCCATTAGAACGGTTCATGGAAAGATGTTCAGTGATACCTACTTCTTTAAGAAAGTCTGGTTTGGTGGCAAGAATTTCAGCCGGAGTAGCATCAGAGTAAACACTTAAAAGTAACCCCACAATCCCCTTCACTAACACCGCGTCGGAATCCCCGTAAAAGTAAACTCGACCATCACGAAATTCTGGGTATAGCCAAACTTGGGACTGGCAGCCTTTCACCTTATATTTATCTTCTCTTTTATCTTCTGGATATGAATCCAAGGACTTACCTAGTTGGATCAGCTCTTTGTAGCGGTCTTCCCAATCAGAGAACTGCAGGAAGCGCTCTTTAATTTTATTTATTCTTTCTTGCATAAGGCCTCTATTTTTTAGGTCCCTAGTATGCCCCTGCTAACGGTATTAGTCAAAAACTTGAGTAACTTAAGAAGGTATATTTATTTCAAGAATTTCCTCTCTTTATCCGAATAGAAAGATGAGGAATAACTATGAACGGTAAACTTCAAACACTTACACAAGAGGAAATCAAGCAGAGAGAACTCTCCCATGAAGACCTGTGGATCATCAAGATCGGTGATGAAGTACGTGGTCCCTATGAACTAGAGAATCTCAAGCTCTATGCTCAAGAGAATGAAGCTTTCTTTGAAGAAGCTCTTGCTAGTCGTATGGAGCCACAAGAATGGAATCCCTTCTTTCAGTATCCTCAGTTTCAACGTCGAAGCCCTCAGATTATTAATTCCCATCAAAATGATTTTGAAGGGCCTTTCTGGCTCTTTGAAAATGGACTTAAAACTGGTCCTTTTGAGAAGTTTCACATTCTTAAAAGATTGGAAATGAACTCTCTTATTGTCACTGATCGAATATCAACGGATGACGGTAAGACTTGGATTAATATTTACGAAATCCCGGAGTTTGACCGCAGGGACCTGACTAATCAAGAGCTTCCTATTGCTCCACCTGAGCAAACCCTTGCTCAACTTTATGGAAAAGATGAAGAGAACGAAGAACTCCCTCAAGAAGAATCTGATTCAGAAATTCTTGCTAGTTCAGCTCATCGAGGACTCTATAAAAATAAAGTTCTCCAATTTAAGGCGGAGAATTTTACTCTTCCTAAACCTCATTACTCTTTTTGGAGTCACTTCTCCCTACCTGAATGGGCCTTACCAACAGGAGTGGCCTTAGGAGTTATGATCCTTGGAGGAGTTATTTTTAATCTGGTTTCTCATGAGGAAACGGCTCCCTTATCAGTGGCCGATATTACACAGCAATCAAAACCTTTGGGTGAAAAAAGAGGAGTCAATCCTAGTGCGCAACTCGATCGCAGAAGGGCTCCGGCAAGTGTTAGCAATACACCAAAGCCTCGCCCTACTCCTCCGGCCATCAGACGAATACAAACGCAGGATAATATTCCTACGACAATCCAAAACCATCATTTGGATCGATACCCTAGTAATGATCCTGACCATGATCCGGATTATGGCCATTATGAAGAGCCTTACACCGATCCTTATGATAGCCCCTTTGAACACGAGGGCATGATCATTCATGAAGCACCTCCTGCTGCGAATCTCGTTCCAGATATCAGAAGAAGGACTCCAAGACGGCCTGCTTCAGGCTCAGTTGGAGATATCATGGGATATGAGGAAAATGTGGTGGATGAGGCCAGTGACTTCTAACTTAACTTCAGGTTATAGTTAGTTTAATGGACAAAATTAAACAAATTATCTCGCATTTTACTCAACCTCAAAAAACCAAGGGTCTTTTTCTTTCCTTAGAAGGAATTGAAGGCAGTGGTAAATCCACCCAAATTAATTTCATTAAAAATTATTTTGAGGATCAAGGTTATGAGGTCCTGTGCTTAAGGGAGCCAGGAGGAACAAGTTTTGGAGAGAAATTAAGAGAGGCCATCTTAGAATCCACCTCTCCTCTTCATCCTCTGGCAGAAGCTCATCTTTTTGTATCCTCTCGGGTGCAACTCCTTCACGAAAAGATTCTCCCATTCCTGGATAATCCTAAGTCTGTGGTCATTCTGGATCGCTATATTGACTCATCCCTGGCCTACCAGGGCAGTGCTCGAGGTTTAGGTTATGAAACGATTCTCTCTCTTCATTTTCCTACTCCTTTAAATATTCTTCCTCACCGTACTTATTTTCTCGACATTAGTCTTGAAACCTCTATGAAGAGACAAGAACAAAGAGGTAATGCCAAGGATTACTTTGAGTCGGAAAAGCAGGCCTTTTACCTCTCTTTAATTAAAGGTTATCGAGAAGTGGCCAGTCTCTTTGATAAAAGAATTAAAACCATTGATGCCAGTCAGGAAGCTCAAGTGGTTTCAAGCATTATTCAAAAAGATCTTGAGGAGCTTTTATGAAACTCGAGCAGAGACTTTTGGAGCTGGCCCTTCAAAAAAAGCTTGCCCATTTTTATATTTTAGAGCCGACGAAGAGTTCTCCAGAAGCTCAAGTGGAATGTGAAGATTTTTGTGAAACCTTTTTAAAGGAGTATTTCAAGGCCAGTGGTGTTCACTGCCCTGAAAGTGTCTGGAACCATCCAGATGTTCTCACCTTTGGTAACCGAGTAGATCAAGAAGAAGTCAGCAGCAATTTTACGGTGGAGGAAGCGCTCTCCTTCATCCGCTATTTTGAATTTGCTCCGGTTAATGCTCCTCATAAATTTGCCATCATCACTCAGGCCAGTCGGATTAACACCATTGTGGCCAATAAGTGGTTAAAGCTTTTAGAAGAGCCTAATAAGGAAAGCACCATTATTCTTATTAATTCTCAGAGGATTAAGCTTCTTGAAACCATTGAGTCACGAGGTATTCTCCTTAGACTACATAATGATTCTCCGATCAATGACCTTAAAGAGTTTGAGGAATTTTTAAAGGAATCCCAAGGGCTCAAGCTGAGTGAATTTATTGAAAAGAACCAGAAATCCTCAAAAGACCTTTCCTATTGGACCAACAAGCTCATTCTCTGGGAAGCCCAACGAGATGAAGGGGCCCAAGAGAAGACAGAACTTGGACAATGGCTCCTTAAGCTCAAAGAGATGGAGACCTTTCATCAACCAAGTGCAACAAAATGGGCCCTCTTCTATCAATACCTCCAAACCAACGTATTTAGCCGGCTAATTCGTTGACATAAAACGAAATTAACTCAATGATAGAGGGATGACCCAAGAGACAAATACAGGCAGCTCTGCTGAAGAGAATTCAGAAACAGAAGTTGCCGAATCTATATATTCTGGAGAGACTCCAGAGCTATCAGAGGAAGAGCAAGCCTCCTTAGAAGAAAAAGAAGCAAAGGATGAAAGCCGATTTAAAGAAGGCCAGATTCTTCGTTTCGTTCGAGTACGCTTTCCTGGTAACGCTAAATCTTTCCCCTTCTTAGTTGGTAAGAGACAAATTGAATACGGCCAAAAAGTTGTGGCCATGAGTGACCGCGGTATGGCCGTGGGTTACGTGAACTCATTTCCCTATGAAGTTCCTTTCAATAAGAGCATGCTTCCCATTCGCTCCATTGCTAAAATCGCTACAGAAGAAGACATTCAAAAAGATAAAGAAGCTTATCATCAGCAAAAAAATGCTGAGAATATTTGTAACGATCTTATCGAAGCCCATCAGCTGGATATGTATCTTACTCACGTTGAATTCACCTCTTTTGGAAAAAAAGCGATCTTCTATTTCATCGCTCCATCCCGAGTTGACTTCCGTGATCTTGTAAAAGACCTGGTGGCCAAACTTAAAACTCGTATTGAATTACGACAAATCTCTGTACGAGACCGCTCAGCTTCCATCGGAGGTATCGGTCCTTGCGGTAGAGAGCTATGCTGTTCTTCGTTTCTTACTAAGTATGGGAACGTGGGCATTAAAATGGCCAAGAACCAGGACTTAACTCTCAACTTCTCAAAGCTCAATGGGGTCTGCGGACAACTCAAATGCTGTCTTCAATATGAAGACGAAGTTTATAAAGAGAAGAGAAGTCGCCTTCCGAAGGAAGGAGATATTATCTCGACTCACACCAATGAAATCGGAAAAGTTCTCCGCCTTCACCTTCTCAGTGAACAGTTTGATGTGATCACCAACAAAGGGGTGAAGAAAAGATACGTCGTTGATCTTTATAAAGAGTCCCTTGATAAAGAAACGGCAAACTTTCCTAAAGAGTTTGATTCCGTCAGTGATGAAACCCATAAGACCATTGGATTAGAAGAATCAGAAAACCGTAAGATTAAAAAATTTGAAGCAGAAGTTAAAGAATATAAATCAGCGTCTAAAGACTTCGCTCAAAATGTTTTCGAGAATCTTTTCGGAGTTAAGACTCTTGATTACTCTCTTCCGGAAATTATAGATCCTGATAGTCAAAGAAGTGCTCACATCGCCTCCCCTGATGACGAGGAAGAAGTTGTATACACTCCTAGTGAAGATGAGGTTCTTCCTGAAGATGAAGATACGCCAATCCTTTATGATGAGCCGGTGATCACCACCACTTCTCGCATGAATCAGGAATCACAAAGACCACAACGTGGACAGCGCGATCAACGTAATGATAATCGCCAAAGTCGCGGGAACAGAAATAACAGGCCTTCTCGAGGCCCTCAAAACCCTCAGCGTGCTCGTTCTTCAGAAGAGCAATCTGGTGGCGGAGAACCTAGAAAGAATAACAGGCCATTTAAGAGAAGATCGCAAAATAGGGATAATAGGAACCGTCCTCCTAAATAACCATGAGAATTCTCCATACATCTGACTGGCATCTAGGTAAAAGGCTCTTTAAGCTAGATCGCCGTCAGGAACATGAACTTTTTTTAGATTGGTTAATAACGACCATTCAAAATGAGAAGATTGATGTATTGCTCATGAGTGGAGACGTCTTTGATACACCCACTCCACCACATCAATCTCTGGAGCTCTACTATCAATTTCTCTACAAGTTATCCTCCTATACTCAAGTTCAAAGCTACTTCATTGCCGGCAATCATGATTCTGGGCAACTCATCGAAGCTCCAAGTGCCTTGTTAAAACAGCACCGGGTAAAAGTATGGGGTAAAATTTCACAGAATATTGAAGATCACTGGGAAACGATAACTGTCGGAGATGAAACTCTTTCCCTTTGCGCGATCCCTTTCTTCAGATCTTATGAACTTCTCGGTCCCGATAATGATGTTTTATTATCTTTAAAAAAATACTTTGATTATAAAAGTAATACCAACAAGATTTTAATGCTCCACCATCTGGCCGGAATGTATGAAGCTGGAGGTAGTGAGCAGGTTATCAGTTTGACAGGAATTGATTCTATCCCCACAGAGTGTTTTTCTGATTTTAAATATGTGGCCCTGGGACATATTCATAAACCTCAAAAAATCAAAGATCATATTCATTACTCCGGCTCACCTCTTGCCATGAGGTTTAGTGAAAAAGAAAAGAAAAGTGTGATTATTATCGACACTCAAAAAGATTTTGAAATCACCAAGCTTCCTATTCCTCTTTTTAGAAAGATTGTCAGTATCAAAACCGATGAAGAAAAACTGAGAACTCATCTGGAAAAGCTTGAACCCAATGAAGGGCCAACAGGAATGGTTGAAGTGGAAATTCTTCTTCCCTCCCCGCGTATTGGCCTTGTTGATGAAATAAAGAAAACACTTGAAGAAAAAAACTATGAACTCTTAAGCTTTAAACCAGTCTTTATTTCAGAAGAGGCACCGGTAAAAGATAAAAACAAGATTTTTGAACTCTCTACCCAGGACTTATTTAAAGAATTTTACCTCACAAAATTTAGTGAAGAAAAAGAAGTTCCTGAAGATATTTTAAGCGACTTTAATCAATTACTAGAGAAGGCCCGCAGTGAGATTAATTAAGCTTAAACTTAAAAATATCGCAAGCCTTAAGGGAGAGCACTTAATAGAGTTTGATGCTATTACCAAAGCAACTTCCCTTTTTGCTATCACTGGTGAAACGGGTTCCGGTAAATCCAGTATTCTCAATGCCATTGCCATGGCCCTTTATGGAAAGGTTTACAAAACGAGTGTCACACAGGCCGATATTGTCACACTTGGAGAACGGGAAGGTCATATTCAACTTATTTTCTCGTTAAAAAATGAGTATTATCTCGCCGATTGGCGTGGTCGAATCAGAAAACCCAATGGCGAGCTCCTTCGCCAACCTAAACTTGAAAGAGTCATTCACAAAATTGAAACACCCGATTTTGAAGGTAAAAAATCAACGGACACCTATGTGGCCGATGATTTGTTAAACCTCAATTTTGATCAATTTTGTAAATGTATCATTCTTAATCAGGGTGAGTTTGCTAAGTTTCTCACCAGTTCATTTACCGACAGAAAGGCCATCTTAGAAAAGCTCTATCCTGGTAGTGAAATAGAAAATCTCTCCAAGATCCTAAAACTTGAAGTGGATCAGGCCACCTCAAAAATAAATATGATCTCCACTCAACTGGAAACTCTCCACGTGTCACCGGAAGAAGGAGAAATTCTTAAACTTAAAAAAAATGAACTCAATTCAAAAGTTCTCATTAAAACTAGATGGCATAAACGCTATTCAAGTTTAAGTAAATTATTTGAAGAGCTAAGAATCTATTTTAGTGCTTATCAAGAGAATAAAGATCGAAAAGAGAGGCTCTCAAATGAAATCAAATCGATCACCCAGGAGTTTAATCATTCCCTCATAGAATTAGAGAAAAAATCAAAAATTCTAGAGGAGATCAACCTCTTAAGTGAGAAACGCACGCCGCTTCTTCAAGAACTCATTAAAAAAGAAGAACAGCTTAAACTTATTAAAGAACAAACCTCTTCCTTTGAAGAGAAACTAGAAACTCTTCATAAACAAAAGGCCCAAGCTAAACTTCAACTAGAAGAAACTGAGTCGCAAAAAACCAAGTGGCACTCTCTTTATCAAGAAACCCTGAAGAAATTTAATTTCTCCCCAGAGCTTCTTCTTACTCACAAGAATACACTTGAAGCGTTTGTCGACAATTTAGAAAAACTTGAAAAGATCAAAATTGAAAAGAATGTTCTTCAAGATAAAATAAATGAAGTGGAACAAAAAGGTAAAGACCTCAAGTCTAGCATTACCGAGCTGGAAGAGCTGATGCCTAAAGATCCACAGTCCCTAAAGGATCAAATCTCCAAGCTAAAACTTCAAAGAGGCACAGTTCAGGAGCAATTGAATCAGAAACAGGTTCAGGAAAAAACAAAAGAACAGACTCATGCCAAAGCTCAAGATATTCAAAATGAGTTAAATGAGATTGAGCAACAAGTAAAGAAAGTTCAAGAAGAGCAAAAGGCCAATACCCCCCTTCTTCAGTCCTTAGAAGTTAGTCTCTCTCTTTATGAATATCAGCTCAATTTAAAAAACTGTATTGAACATGCGAAGGACCAAAAGTTAGAGGAATGCCCGATTTGTGAATCAAAACTTGAAAAAGATTTCTGGAACAAGCTTAACATTAAGTTCTCTCAAGAGAGCATAGAGGATATCGCTTCCAAACATCAAGAAGTCACTACCCTTAATACAGATCTTAAAAACAAAGAAATCTTTCTTCTTTCTCAGAAGGAAAAACTCAAACAGGAACTCAAAAAACTTCAAGATGAGGTTTTAAAACTTGAACAAGAAATTCAAAAAGAAATTCCAGACTTAAAGAAACTGGAAGAGGAGATTGAAAAAGCCGAGAAAGAGTTCATTAATCTTGAACATCAAACTAAAGAACTCACTCGTTTAAATAATGAAATTAAACAAGTAAGAACTCAATACGTTCAAATTAAAGAAGCTTTATCAAAGCTTGAAAATGAAACCGGGCCAATTGAAAAAGAAAATCTCTCATTTAAAAAAATCACAGAAATGATTCATTCTGAGCTCGAAGTGCATGTAGCGGAACTAAAATCAGATCTTCGCTCTCTCGTTCAGCTTACCCATGAAAAAAAGCAAGGGGAAGCGTTAGAGCAAAAGCTTACTCATATCAAAGAAAGTATTAAAAACTCTCAAACAAGTATTGAAGAGTTCTCTCTCAAAGTTGAAAACAATAATAAAAAAATTCAGGAAATTCAGACTGAACTTCAAGCTAAGCTTGAAGGGAAATCCGCTCAAGAGGAATTAAACTCTCTTCAGGCCAGAATTAAAACTGCCAGTGGTGAGTTTCAGAATGCTCAACAAGTACACAAAACTCATGAGCAGTCTCTCTCTTTAAAAAGAGGAAATCTCTCCTCTCTTGAGCAACTTTTAAAAGATTATGAATTAAAATTCATCGAAACTCTTATGGAGATTCGCAACCTTGGCCAGGAAGAGGAAGCTCCTATTCAGGAGAATATTCAAAACTTTGAAGAAAAGCTGAAGGGAATTTCTCTCACACTAAATGATTCCATTGAAGTTATTCTGGCTTCCAAAGAGTTTATTCAGGATATTTTGAATGATCTTGATTCAAAGCTGACAGAACTTAGCAATGAACTTGGTGTGATTAAAGAGAAAATCTCTCATTGGGAAAAGACTCAAGATAAGATCAAGTTATTAAGAATAGAATATGAAGAAGCCAAATCTAAAGTAGAGCGATTTAAAAGATTATCGACTATTCTGGGAACAGATGAATTAAGAACATTTGCTCTCTCCTTAGTAGAAGAAAACCTTATTCTTCAGACTAACGAAGAACTATCTCACTTATGCGATTCACGCTATGAGATTATTCATCAATCTCGAAGAGGTATTACTCCTGAATTTTACATTCTCGATAAGTTTAGAGGTGGCGAGACAAGAAAAGTTTCCACCCTTTCCGGAGGAGAGACTTTTATGGTATCTTTGGCCATGGCCCTTGCACTGGCAGAAATGACCCGAGGACAGGCAGAGATTGATACTCTTTTTATCGATGAAGGTTTTGGAACTCTTGATCAGGAATCATTGGAGGATGTTTTGGAAATGCTTAATCAAATCCAAAACAGAGGACTAATGATAGGAATTATTTCCCATATCAAAACTCTCACTCAAGCTCTGGCCGTTAACTTAGTATTAACCAAGGCCCAGGATGGGACTTCTAAATTAAGTATTCAATACAACTAATTGTCCTAAAATCTCTAAAGGCGTTAAAGGAATTTGTCCATGCAAGATTCCAAAACTAATAACACCCTACTTTGGTTAGTGGCGGTTGGTTTCTTTATGGAAACGTTAGATGCTACGATCGTCAATACGGCCATTCCAACGATGGCAAAAGACTTAGGAGTATCTCCCCTTTCCATGCAGTCAGTAGTGGTCTCCTACGCTCTTACTCTTGCTGTTTGTATTCCAGCTTCCGGCTGGCTTACAGATCGTTTTGGAGTAAGAAAAATCTATCTGTCGGCCATCTCCATTTTCACTTTTGGTTCTCTTCTTTGTGGACTAGCTCCTAACTTAACGACTCTCATCATCGCTCGCGTGATTCAGGCCATAGGTGGATCCATGATGCTTCCCGTAGGAAGGCTTGCCATTCTTCGGGCCTTTCCGGGAGAGAGGTATCTACCGGCCTTAAGTTTTGTGACGATGCCGGCCCTCATTGGCCCGTTAATAGGCCCTCCCCTGGGAGGCTGGATTTCACAAACATTTTCCTGGCATTGGATATTTTTAGTTAATTTTCCTATCGGCATCGCTGGACTCTTTGCCACCTACAAGGCCATGCCTGATGATCACTACACAGTCACACGTCCTTTTGATATTTTGGGTTTTCTTCAAATAACTCTTTTTATGGTGAGCGTCTCCGTAGCTCTGGATGCCATTGCTACCAAACAACTCTCCAGTGGACTCATCTATTTTCTTTTTATTTTTGGTTTTGCTTCACTGGCCTCTTATGCCTTAAGAGCTGTGAGAATTACTAGTCCTCTTATCTCATTTAAACTTTTTGAAGATCGC
>DATGND010000132.1:0-3376 GCA_035306925.1 Bacteriovoracaceae bacterium
ATCTTATTGAGGAGATGGAGCGCCAAGGTATCGTTGGCCCGGCCCAGGGTTCTAAGCCTAGAAAAGTCCTCATTGCTCCCATTGAATAAATAAATTCTGATGCGTCGTAATCAAGCTTTTTTGGTCTACGACGCATGCGTCATATCGTTGGATTCATTATTAAAGTTCTTGATCAAAACATCTCTGCGTGCTATTTAGTTTGATCTTATTATTAATCGTCCATTGAGGACAAATCTAATCACTTTATTTGGTTGGTCCATCATAGTGATGGCTCAAAGTGATTCGATGTAACCACCAGGAGAAATCATGTCAAAATTATCCCTTAAGCAATTGCTAGAAGCAGGCGCTCACTTCGGTCACCAGACTCACAAGTGGAATCCAAAGATGAAAAAATACGTTTACGGTGAGCGTAACGGTATCTATATCATCGATCTTCAACAAACTCTTCCAATGGCTGAAAAAGCTTACGATTTCCTAAAAAAGACTACTCAGTCTGGAAAATCTGTTCTTTTCGTTGGAACTAAAAGACAAGCTTCTGACATTGTTAAGCAAAAAGCTGAAGAGTGTGGTGCTTACCACGTAACTTCTCGTTGGTTAGGTGGAATGCTTACAAACTATAAAACAATCGCTCTTTCTATCGATAAAATTCGTAAAGTTGAGAAGATGAAAGAGAATGGAGATTTCAAACTTCTTACTAAAAAAGAGCAATCTAATATTGAGAAAGAAGTTCAAAAATTAGAAAAAACTCTTGGTGGTATCAAGAATATGAGAAAGCTTCCAGGAGCTATCTTCATTATCGATCCACACAATGAGCACATTGCTGTTAAAGAAGCTAACGTTCTTGGAATTCCTGTTGTTGCTATCACTGATACTAACTGTGATCCAACTGGTATCGATTATGTTGTTCCAGGAAACGATGATGCTCTTAAATCAATCTCTCTTTTCCTAGATTACTTTTCTAACGCAATCGTTGAGGGTGGATCTAAAGCTCGTAAAGATAGTGGTGAAGATCAAGCTCGCGATATGGATCTTGAAAGAGAAATTCTTGAGAAGTATTCAAAAGATATCGATCTTCAAGAAGATGAAGCTTAATTAAAAACTCGAACTATAAAGGATTTACTTATGGCATACACAGCTGCTGACGTAAAAAACCTTCGCGAAACTACTGGCGCAGGTATGATGGATTGTAAAAAAGCTCTTGATGAGAGCAATGGTGATTTTGATAAAGCCGTTGATTATCTTAGAGCTAAAGGTCTTGCTGCTGCTGCAAAAAAACAATCTCGTGTTGCTGCAGAAGGAATGATCACTGCTTGCGTAAAAGGTAAAATCGCTGCTCTAGTTGAAGTTAACTGTGAGACAGACTTCGTTGCTAAGAACGAATCATTCCAAGCTTTTGCTAACGATGCCGCTAACGTAGCTGTTGATGGCAACCTTGGGGACATTGATGCTCTTCTAGCAGCTAAAGGTCCAGCAGGAATCATTAAAGATAACATCACTGATCTAACTCTTAAGATCGGTGAGAAAATCGATCTTCGTCGTGTTGCTCTTCTTAAGCTAGAAGGTAACGGAATGATCGGTTCATACGTTCACTCTGGAAAAATTGGTGTTCTTGTTTCTCTTGCAACAGATAAAGACATCACTGGAAATGAAGATCTAGTTGAGCTTGCAAAAGATATTTCTATGCATATTGCTGCAGCTAACCCTCAGTTCCTAAATGCTTCTGAAATCGATGAAGATTACAAGAATAAAGAAGCTGAAATTTACACTGCTCAACTTAAAGAGCAAGGTAAGCCAGAAGCGATGATTCCAAACATCGTTAAAGGTAAGCTTAACAAGCTTGCCTCTGAAGTATGCCTTTATGAGCAATCATTTGTAAAAGATCCTGATATCACTGTAGCTAAACTAATCGAAAACGTTTCGAATAAAGTTGGTGCTAATATCAAGGTTGAAAAATTCATCAAACTAAATCTTGGTGAAGGTATTGAAAAGAGATCTGAAAACTTTGCTGAAGAAATAGCAAAAATTACAGGTCAGAATTAATCTCTAGAGATTTTAAATTAAGAAAGGGGACTTCGGTCCCCTTTTCATTATCTAAAGGTTCTCATGAAATATAATCGAGTACTCATTAAATTATCAGGAGAAGCCTTGGCCGGAGATCAGGGCTTTGGTATTTCTGGTGACGTTTTAAATAAAATAAGTGCAGAAATTGTGAAACTCCATGACACGGGATGCGAGATTGCAATCGTAGTGGGTGGAGGAAATATCCACAGAGGCGTATCTGGCGCCACTGCTGGAATGGATAGGGCCACTTCGGATTATATGGGAATGATGGCCACAGTGATTAACTGTCTGGCCTTACAAGACTCCCTCGAGAGAAAGGGCGTTTATACGCGTGTGATGTCGGCCATCGATATGCAAGAGGTTGCAGAACCTTATATTAGACGCAGGGCGGTGAGGCATCTTGAAAAGAAGAGAGTTGTTATCTTTGCTGCAGGTACAGGAAATCCGTACTTTACGACAGATACAACGGCAGCTCTTCGGGCCAATGAAATTAATGCCAATTTGATTATGAAGGCTACAAAAGTTGATGGGATTTATGATAAAGATCCTATGAAATTCAAAGACGCGGTGAAGTTTGAAAAGTTATCATACATTGATGTTTTAAATAAAGAGATCAAAGTAATGGATTCAACAGCCATCACTCTTTGTATGGATAACAATATGGACATCATCGTGTTTAACATGTTTGAAGATGGAAATATTGCTAAAGTTGTAAACGGTGAATCAGTAGGAACCTTAGTTACTAAAAAGCTTTAAGGAGTTATATAATGTTGAATGAAATAAAGCCTGCCCTCGAAGAAAGCATGGGCAAAGCAATTAAAGCTCTTCAAAATCAATTAACAAAAGTACGTACAGGAAGAGCATCAGCGAATGTTCTTGATGGTATAACAGCTGACTATTATGGAACGCCAACTCCGATTAAGAATATGGGACAGATCTCAACTCCTGAGGCACGTCTTCTTCAAATTCAGCCGTTTGATAAAACTCTTATTCCTGCAATCGAAAAAGCTATCTTAGCGGCCAATATTGGATTAACTCCAGGTAACGATGGAAACTTTATTCGTATTCAATTCCCGGCTCTTACAGAAGATAAGCGTAAGCTTCTTGTAAAAGATGTTAAGAAAATGGGAGAAGATTCTAAGGTTGCGATCAGAAATATTCGTCGTGATCAAAACGATAAAGTTAAGAAAGCTGAGAAAGACAAGACGATCTCAGAAGATGAATCAAAAAAGATTCAAGATGAAATTCAAAAAATTACTGATCAGTACATCAAAGAAGTTGATAAAGTAATTGAAGCTAAAGAGAAAGAACTTCT
>DATGND010000133.1:0-5160 GCA_035306925.1 Bacteriovoracaceae bacterium
AGAGTGAGGAAGAGGAATTAAAGAAGAAAAAAAGAAAGAAAATAATTATTGGTGTAGTGGCCCTTTTATTTATCTATTTGTTTCTTAACCCTAAGGAAGACAAACCACAAAAACCACCTTTTAAAAATCTTGAACCTCAGATTAGCTTCCCCATTCCCTTTGATAAAGCCGATGCCACTCGTTCGCAAATTGAATACGATCAGGCTCGAGAGCTTTATGCAACAGGAACATACCCTAGTATTGTTAAAGCAGGCCTTCTTTTAAAATCAAGTTATGAAAATAATATGGGCAACAAAGATGCTCTCAATCTTTTAGTTAGGGCCTATGCAGAACAATTAGAAAATTCGGCTAAGAAACGAATTGATGCGGTAACTGTTTTTCAGCTGGTTCAGGCCAATAGACCCATATTAATTCAAGATCCCAATGGTGTTATCGGTTTAAATCTTTTCTACATGGCCATTGAAAAAAAAGCTGCCGCAGCTGATGTGATAGAGAGATATCTAAAACTGAATCCTAAAAATGTGACTCAGGATCTTTTTGCTGTTTATCTAGAAACTCTTTTAAAACTGGGAAGACTGGATAAAGCAAAAACATTTTATACAGCACTGGAAAAAGCCCCACAGAAGAATCGCTATAGTTATCAGGCGATCATTGAATACTTGATTGTGAATCAGGAGTTTGAAAAGGCAGAGGAATATATTGATGATGCCATTAAGAACTTTCCTAGACTTACGACCTTCTATTTTTATAAGACAGACTTTCTTTTAAAAAGAAAAGAATTTGAGGAAGCTAAAAAGTATCTCCAGAAAGTAGAAGACCTTAACTACGAGTATAATAATATTTATCTGGCGCGCTTTTTAGCAAGAACGGGGCTACTTGTTGCTGCTCAAGGTGACGTACAGGTAGCGACGAAGTTTCTTCAGCGCTCACTTGCTATGGAAAACTCAACCAGCTTAAGAATGAAACTTGCAGAGCTTTCATTAACCGGTGGAGCTGAAAAAGAAACTGATAATTTGATTTCAGAATCAAAGGCAATGAAGCTCTTGCAAACAGCAAAAGATCACTTTGAAAAGAGGAACTATGAATTAGCTCTATCGACTGCTGCCCGGGCTACAGACGCCTATCCGGGTTACATTCCTGCAGAGTTGTTCTTTGCTCAGACTCAGTTAAAACTTGGATTAGCTGAACAGGCCCTCAAGACTTATGAGCGTCTGGTGGAGAAGTATCCGCAACATCCGCAGATTAACTTTGATCTTATTAATGCCTATATTGAAACCTATAAGTTTAATCTGGCCAAGAATAGAATTGCCGTTATTTCTAGTACGGAGATGAAGGAGGACTATCGTTATGCCTCCCTTCAGGCAAAACTCTATAACTACATGAATGATACTCTTCATGCCCTCTCCTGGCTGAAAGCATCGCTTCAGATGAATCCTCTAAATGATAAAGACATCTTTATGATGGCAGAGATTCTCTTGAGAAGGGCTAACTTTGATAATGCCAGAACAATGCTTAACCGTTGTATCGAACTGGATCCTGTTAATATCGATTATCGAATTGCTTATGCTCGTCAGATTTATGAAACACAAGATGATCGTGCAGCTGTTGGTTACCTTCTTGATCTACTCTCTGAGTTTGGTGAGCATCCAAAACTTCTGGGTGAAATAGCCATCATGTATTACCGTGCTGGTAAAGTTAAAGACTTCTTGGCCTACAAAGAGAAGTTACAGAAGTTGCCGGTTAAAGATAGCTCTCTTTATGAGTTTTTAATCAAGGCAGCTCTTCTCGATGAGCGTTATGATGATATCCCTGGCTATGCCGAGGAGCTCTTAAGAATTGAGCCGGGTGAAATTGAAGCGATGATGACTGCTGGCCGCGTGCTGTTTGAGAATGGCAAACTGGTGGATGCTGCGAGGTGGTTCGCTCGCCTTCAGGCCCGTCTTCCTTCTTATCCGAAAGTACTTTTTTATATCGCTAAGATTAAATTAATGAACTCTGACTTTGATGGGGCCCTGGAAGAAATTAAAAAAGATATTGAGGCCAATGGAGAGAATGATTCTAACCTTGCTCTCATGGCCGAGATCTACGTGAACAAGGGTGAGTTGATTGAAGCCGAGAACCTATATAAGAGAGCCCAAAAACTTAATCCAAGATCCTACCCAGCACTGGTGGGCTTAGCGGATTTAAGTACCAAGAGGGCCAACTATGACCTGGCCCTTGACCTCTATAAGCGGGCCTCTAAACTTCAAAATGATCAGTCGATCTTGCATAAAAAGATTGGTGATGTGTACCGGCTTTTGGGACAAGGGAGTCTGGCCATCGAATCCTATAAATTGTATCTTGATATAGAGCCTACAGCTCCCGACCGCAAACAAATTGAATCATATATCAGAATAATGGAATAAGGTGATTTATGCTGGATATTAAAAAAATCGAAGCTGAGTTTGAATCAGTTAAGGCTAACCTGTTAACAAGAAACTTTGATGTAAGTGTTCTTGATAGAGTTGTTGAACTTAATAAAACCAGAAAGGCCCTGACTACTTCTTCAGAATCTAAGAAGTCTGAAATTAACAAACTCTCTCGCGAGATCGGTGAGCTCAAAAAAAATAAACAAGATGCCACTGAACAAATGAATAAAGTAGCGGCTCTAAAAGCTGAGATGGAAAACGAGGCTAAAGAGCTTGATCGCGTTCAGCATGAACAACAAGAAATTCTTCTTCGAATTCCTAACCTACTTCAAGAATCAACTCCAATTGGTAAATCAGAAGATGATAACGTAGAAGTATCTCGTTGGGGAACTCCACGTGAGTTTGATTTCACTCCACTTGATCATGCCGACATTGGTGAGAAATTAGATATGCTAGATTTCGAAGCGGGAGCAAAACTAACAGGTGCTCGCTTCGTTGTTTATAAAAATAAAATTGCTCGTCTTGAGCGCGCTCTTATTAACTTCATGCTTGATCACCAAGGTGAGCATGGATTTATGGAAATGATTACTCCATTCATTGCTCATGAAAGATCACTTTATGGAACAGGTAACCTTCCAAAGTTTGAAGAAGATCTTTTCAAACTTAATTCCGAGCAACCATGGTACCTGATTCCAACTTCTGAGGTGACGCTGACAAATATTAAGCGCGATCAGATTATTGATGAAGCTGAGTTTCCTTTCCTTTTCACTGCTGCGACTCCTTGCTTTAGATCGGAAGCTGGGTCTCATGGTCGTGATGTGAAGGGACTTATTCGTATGCACCAGTTTAATAAAGTTGAAATGGTGGCCATTACAACTCCTGCACAATCAGAAGAAATTCATCAGATGATGCTTAAGTCTGCCACAGAGATTCTTCAAAAGTTAAAGCTTCCTTATCGCGTTGTTTCCCTTTGCTCGGGAGACATTGGTTTTGCCAGTACAAAAACCTATGATTTAGAGGTTTGGGTTCCAAGCCAGAATAAGTACCGTGAGATTTCTTCAATCTCCAATTGCGGCGATTTCCAGGCCCGTCGTGCCAATATTAGAGTTCGTACTAAGGATGGTAAGATTGAGTTTGCCCATACCCTAAACGGTTCGGGGCTGGCCGTGGGAAGAACGGTAGTGGCCATTTTAGAGAATTATCAGCAAAAAGATGGCTCAGTACTGGTTCCTGATGCCTTAATCCCATACATGGGCGGAATAACTGAAATTAAAAAGTAAAAACTTATTGTCTTTTTTTTTAATTTTTCATATATTTGTAGCTCTTAACTGTGTGGAGGACTGGCCGAGTGGTTTAAGGCAGCAGTTTTGAAAACTGCCGTGGGTTTACGCCCACCTGGGGTTCGAATCCCTAGTCCTCCGCCATCTTTTAAGAGTGTGTTCCTTTAAGCCAATTAGCGGAGACGTGGGTGAGTGGCTTAAACCACACCCTTGCTAAGGGTGCGATCGGCAACGATCCATGAGTTCGAATCTCATCGTCTCCGCCATTTTTTGAACTTTTCCCACTATATAGATTGTTGAAATTACTCGCCTTTTGGCGGGTTTTTTTGTTTTTGGGCGGATGAAAAGTTCAGAAGTTCAAGGCCAAGAAACTTAATTCCCATTCAGATGTAAGAAAATAAAGGCCCTTTGTGCCGCAGTGCGCGGCCTTTCAAGTTATGTTCCATTCCTTAACCTTTTACTAAGACGCACACGGATGAATTTTAGTAACAAGGAGACGTTATGTATTCAGCCAAAGACATTCACTTAAATTCTGTATTTGATCTTTACCATTTGCTAGATGAAAGAAAGGTTGAAAAAAACTTTCAGGATGGCACAAAACTTGGCGGTGCTTTACACAAGCAAGTGGCTGTTAATTTAATTACTAAGAATGGAATCAAGATTATTGATGGACACTTTTATATTAAAGGTGTTCATAAATTTCGCTTCGATATTTCAATTCTAGATTTAACGAGAAAGAAGTTTTCCCTTACTATTTATAAAAAGAATGTGCTGCCATCAGAGATGGCTCTCATTTATGACGAGATCGTAAATCTCAAAAATCAGGTCATCATTAGAAATGCTCAAGGTGGTGGGCCAAAGAAAGAGCATATTAAGACGGAACTCTACCTTCAGTCTGGAAGAGTGAAAACGCCACATTCTAAAATGAGATTTGTTCAAGCTTATATCGACGGCAAGTACCCTAACGACTTGTTGATGATTTATAAATCAATGAATTTTAAAATTGTCGGAAAAGGCGAATACCCAGAGCTAAAGAACTGGGAAAGTGAAGCTCAACGTTTGGGAATCATATTCTAAGCGAATAAGAGTTTTTCCCATTTATCTTTTTCGGCTTCATCTACAGGTACAAGAATTGTGACGACTCCATCGTCACCACATTCATGTACTTCAGTTTGAAGGCCACGATAGCCTTTGATGGCCACTGGAATTGTGGTTAGAAATTCTTTTCCACAGCACGGACATTCTTTATATTGGGGTGTCAGACTGTATAATTTAGACCATTCTTGAGCGTCAGTATTCGGATAAAGCATCGGTACTCCTGTTCGGAATTGTAGTTAATTTCTTAACGCTCTGAATAGGCCTGCGTGGCGTCATTAAGGCTGGAAACGCTGTAAAATTGAACACTTGAGCAAAATGAAATAATCTTGAGCCCACCTTTCGAAATTTGAACCGATAGGTTATGAAAGAAGTAA
>DATGND010000134.1:0-5298 GCA_035306925.1 Bacteriovoracaceae bacterium
CCAAGAAATGGGACTTCAAATGCGTTGTGCGCTTATTATCAAGTATAAAGACGCCAAGACATCTGCTTCATTAGAACTAGAAAGTATTTTAAGATAAAAAAAAGGCCCTCAATCGAGGGCCTTATATACTAACTATCTAAACCGCACTCAAGCTTATAAACAGTTTTACCACCGTTATAAAGATCCTCTAACTCAAGGTTAAGATAATCGAAAATTGTTGCAGATCCTTGTACAGAAGGTCCTGGCTGATCAATTTTAAGGTCTAGTGAACCTGAGATTGAACCATCAAGGCTAAACTTAACAGAGTAAGAAACCGGGTAAACGCTATCATTTAAAACAACGTCCGAGTTTGCCAGCTTTTCCCACTTATTGCTAAGACGCTCAGACTTAACTAGCGTGTAGTTTCTCCAATCAGATGAAGAATAAGTAAAAGCATAAAGATCGCAAGCTGCGTAGTTAGCAGCAAATGAGCTAAGTGGTAATGCTAATGCTAAAGCGGCTAAAAATTTCATGGACATCTCCTAGGGTAATAAAGATTTGTCCCTATGTAGCGACTTAACTAGAGATTGAAAAGTTAAGGTATTGTTAATTGAAAATTTTACTAACTGCCTCACTTAAATGTTGATGAGATAATTTTGGCACTCATCAGCCAAAATAGGCACCTTCTGGAGAGTTAAAATACGGAAATAATGAAAGTGTGACCCTAAGCATTTGAATAAAAACTCTGAAATTACTGTTTCACACTCAAGAGAGGCAGTTAGTAAAAAGTTCAAAACTGCAGACGCAACGCGTAACATGAGTTAAAATCCTTTTTATTTAATCAAAAGGAATCATCATGAAAAAACTGATGCTACTAAGCCTTCTCTCACTCTCCCTTTCTGCTTTCGCAACAGCAGAGCAAACATGCAATAACATTCTAGAGAGTGCACTCGCTAATAATCAGGACCTTCAAGGAACTGCTATCGAGGTACTATCGAGTATTGCAAACCGAGAAGAAGAAAAACTGTTTGAAGCTATTAAGCTAGGTCAAATTGATCACTCGGAAGCTATTAAAGAACATGATCACATTACCATAATCAGACAATGTGCCATGTATCTGGGAATGAAGCAGTTATAAAAGTGAGTATAAAAAAAGGGGCCCCTGCCAGGCCCCATTAAGCTCGAAAAAAAGGCCAGAATTCCTTCTCTGGTCTAATTATTATCATCCTTGATTTCTTAATTTTAGCTTAAGAATATGTTACGAGGTCAAACTGGAAGGGGGAACTATGATTTTCTTACTTTTGCTAACTTATGTGGAAAATGGGCCCTAAAAGTTAAAAACCAACTTATTAGGACCCATTTCTAAATGAAATTCTACTGACCGCGTAGGTCTTTTCTTAAAATCTTACCAACATTGGATTTCGGTAATTCGTCCCTAAACTCAATCTTTCTAGGAACTTTATAAGAAGTCATATTTTCTCTAGCAAAGCTGATGACCTCTTCTTCTGTAAGGCTTTGGTCTTTTTTCACAATGAAGACCTTAACCACTTCACCAGACTTCTCATCAGGAACTCCAATGGCCGCACACTCTAAAATCTTAGGATGCTGACAAAGAATCTCTTCCAGCTCATTTGGATAGACGTTAAAGCCAGAGACAAGAATCATATCCTTCTTGCGATCCACGACTTTTACAAAGCCTTCACGGGTCATGTAACCCAGATCCCCCGTCAAGAAGAAGCCATCTGGAGTAATGGACTTATCTGTTTCTTCTGGACGGTTCCAATAGCCTTGAGTGACCTGAGGACCTTTGATACAGATCTCACCAATTTCTTCAAAGTCTAAACTTTTACCTTCATCATTTCTGATTTCAACCACGGTAGAAGAAATAGGTAGTCCGATATAGCCGTTATAATCCTGGAGAGTCATAGGGTTGATACAGGCCGCTGGAGATGTTTCTGTTAAACCGTATGCTTCAATAAGCGGTCTAGCAGTCACTTGTTTCCACTTTTCGGCTACACCTTTTTGTACGGCCATTCCCCCACCAAGAGCTACTTTTAGATGAGAGAAATCAAGGCGGACAAAATCCTGATTATTAAGAAGCCCATTAAACAAGGTGTTCACACCTGTAATGGCAGTGAACTTCCATTTCTTTAACTCTTTAACGAAGCCAGGAATGTCTCTTGGGTTAGTGATGAGAACGTTTAAAGCACCCACACTTGAGAAGACGAAGCAATTCGCTGTTAAAGAGAAGATGTGGTAAAGAGGCAGAGGAGTAATAATAATTTCTTTTCCTTCCTCAATGAAATTCTTAATCCAGGCACGGGCCTGAAGCATGTTCGCAACAATATTTTTATGAGTAAGAATAGCGCCTTTAGCGACTCCTGTTGTTCCACCTGTATATTGAAGGAACGCAATATCTGAAGGAGTAATGCTTACTTTAGAAAAACGAGACTCATCGCCTTTTTCAAGACAATCAATGAAGTTATAAGTCACTGGAAGACTATAAGAAGGAACCATCTTCTTAACTTTCTTAAGAACGAAATTCACAATATGGTTTTTAGGGAATTTCAACATATCACCGACTTGAGTGATGATAATATTTTTAACGTTAGTTCCTTTAATGGCCTTCTCTAGAGTATGAGCAGAGTTCTCAAAGAGTACAATCGTAGAAACATCAGCATCTTTTAACTGGTGCTCAAGTTCTCTTGCAGTGTATAGAGGGTTAACGTTAACGGCAATGAAGCCAGCTCTTAAAACTCCAAATAAAGCGATAGGATACTGAAGAATGTTAGGCATCATGATAGCAACACGATCACCCTTTTTTAGCTTCAACTCATTTTGTAAGTAAGAAGCAAACTTTTTACTAAGATGATCAATGTCTCTGTAAGTAAGAGTGGTTCCCATATTGTGGAATGCCGGTTTATCGGAAAACTTATGAAAGCTCATCTCCAATAATTCAGGAATAGAACTGAATTCATTTGGATCAATTTCCGCAGGTACCCCTTGATCGTAACTGGATAGCCAAGGATATGACATACTTACTCCTAGTCGATTTGGTTCTGAATTTTTTGAATGACCAGATCAATTGATTTATAAAGATCGTCTGACTCTGCTTTTGCAAAGTGCTCCTTATTTTGATCCATGATTTTTACTTCACAAATATGCTGATGACCTTCTACCCAACATGTCCATTTCAAATCAGCAGATGAAGAGAACCATTTAGAAAACTTTTGAGATTTTGACTTGATTAAATCATCCAGCGCTTGAGTGTGTTCCATATTACGGAAACTGATTGTAATGTTCATAAATAACTCCTTATTGTTAAATATTATAGTTGGAATGAATTAAAGTGAAACCTCTTACATTCTTACCTAGCAAGCACCATTCTTACTGCAGCAGGTAAAATTTCAGTAGGTAGATCCATAAAACTGTGGTGAGGAACCATTCCCATTTGGGAATAATAAAAGAAAGATTTAATCTTGAGGTTGTTAGTCTGAATTTCCTGTTCAAGATCAAGGCTATCTATGATTTTTCTCACAGGCTTCCAGCTTCCTAAGAATTGAAACAGAGTATAAGTATCTTCATCAAACTTAAAATTCTCCGGAATAAAGATCTTCTTTTTATGAACCATTGTTTCGCAAATAAAAATCCCTGCAGAGTCAAGATGCTCACGCACCAATTGATAGTAATTAGATCTTTCATGGGGTTCTGTGAGACAGTGTAAGAGATGGCCGTCGATGATGATGTCGAAAGTTTCATTAAAACCTGGCTCAGGAAGAGTCAGGTCCACCAAGTGAGACTTAAAAGAGATTCCATGATGAGAATAAAGTTTTGCTGCAAGCTCCAAGGCCACATCGGAAAAATCAGCAATGGTAACTTTCGCCCCAAGCATGGCCAGTTCCAACGAAGTTCCACCCATACCAGACCCCAGCTCAAGAATCTTTAAGTCACGCCAGCTTTTATCGGGAAGGAACTTATCTTTTGACTCTCTAACAAATTGCACCTGCCCTTTTACATAGGGCAGTACCTGACTACTTAGCTCTGGGGGAGTTAGCGGTAAATATTTTTTGAAAGCTTCGTTGTAGTAGTCACTATAATTCATAAAATTAGTGTAGAATGCTTATGATGAGTACGCAAAAACATTTTATCCTACTGCGCGGACTAACGCGTGAAAGCAGGCATTGGGGAGACTTCCCCTCATTGCTGAGAAAAGCTTATCCTCAATCAGAAATCATTCTTCTGGACCTACCTGGAGCAGGTCTCCTTCATAAAGAGAAATGCCCTCTTTCTGTTGATGAGATCACAAAGTCCTTACGAAGATCTCTAACTCAGCAAGATTTACTAGGTAAAAATTCAATGACCTTCATTGGAGTGAGTCTGGGTGGCATGGTCGCCATGAAGTGGGCCGAACTCTACCCGGAGGATTTATCAGAAATCATTCTTATAAATTCCAGTGCCGGCTCCATTATTCCAATCTGGAAAAGACTTAAACCCGATGCTCTGATTACCTTAGTTCATGCCAGCATTAATCCTAAGAAACAGCACTCTATTATTTTTGATCGTGTATGCAGAAGAAAGGAGAACAAAGAACTCCTTATTAAAGCTTGGGAAAGAATTCATCTTGATAAACCAGTGAGTTTTTTTAATGCCAATAGACAGATCTATGCAGCTGCACGGTTTAAGCTAAGTCAAAAAATTCAAACAAGAGGATTAGTGCTGACTTCTGAAGGAGATGATTTAGTGAGTAGTGACTGCTCTAAGGCCATTGCAAAGTACCTTAACTACCCTCTCAAAATTCATCCATGGGCAGGACATGAATTGCCTGACGATGATCCTGAGTGGGTGCTTAAGCAAATACTCAACTTTTGCTAAGTTCTATCTAAGAGCATTTTGTAAATCTGAGAGTCTATTTTTTCTAACAGGCTGAAAAACCACTTTCCCATCTTCTTTAATGGCATAGAACTCTAAAGACTCATCTTCTCCTTCTGTATGAATCATAAGTTTAACCACCTCTGAATCGAGCATCTCTATTTTTTCTTGATAAAGTTCATTAAGAGCGTTCACATCATAGTTTTTAAACTTATCAAACTCCACCTTACTCACTTCTAAACCAACGTCTGATTTACTGGCATTCGTAAGGAGTTGAGAGATTTGCGATCTTTCTTTATCAGGAGCAACCTGAACCGAAGAGTCTGACTCCTGAATGGTGATTCCATACTTTGAAAGAAGAGCTGAATTAATAGCTCCTTTTCTACCGCTACTTGCTCCAGAAGCAAAAGATGTATTTCCATTTCCTAAAGACCCTAAAGCTCCGCCCCC
>DATGND010000135.1:0-2332 GCA_035306925.1 Bacteriovoracaceae bacterium
TGGAAATCGCCGCTAAGGTAACTGCTAGATAAATATCTGAGATAAGATGTTTAAAGGGTTCTGAAATAAAACTTCCAACGGCAGATGCAATAATAAAAAGGGCAGCAAGAGGAACTTGTGCATCTTTACGTTGAAAAACTAAGTTAGAGAATGAAGCAATGATCACTGCTACTAATGAAAAAACAGAAGCCTCTTTAAGAGACATTCCTTGAAACTGCATAAAGAGAGGAATAGATACCAATGCTCCTCCGGCACCGGTTAGGCCAACAACTAAACCAATAATAGCTCCAATAAGTATTAGCATCCTTCCTCGTTTGTTTCTTTATTTTTTTAATTTACTCTCTACAAATTTAAAGACCAGCATCCCAACAAGCATTGAAGCGATGAAGACAACAAATCTTAATTGTCCGCTGGCAAGAGACACAATTCCGGGCCCAGGGCAGATCCCGGCCCAACCCCAGCCTAAACCAAAAATAGCAGCACCGAGTAAAAGTCGTTTGTCGATATTCTTGGCCGTAGGAAGATAAAACTTATTATCTAGAAGGGGAGAGTTTCTTTTTTTTATGAAGTAGAAGGTAACCGAATGAATAGCGATCGCTCCTGCCATAACTCCAACAAGATTCATGTTCCATGATCCAAAGAGATCTAGAAATCCTTTTACCACATGGGTTTGTGTCATTCCGCTTATACCTAGTCCTAGTGCAAAAACCAGCCCAACAATGAATGCAATGAGAGATTTCATATTTCCCCCTTAACAGCTTTGAAAATTAAAACACTGATGACACCAAAGGTGATAAAAACCATGGTCGCGATAATGGAGCGAACGGATAAACGAGAAATACCACAAACTCCATGGCCTGATGTACATCCACTTCCTAGAACAGTTCCAAATCCAACAAGAAAACCAGCTAAGGCATAATCGTAGTAACTCATGTTCTGCGATAGAGATTGAAAAGATTCAGGATGGATAAAACGAAGAATAACTCCGCCGGTAATCAGTCCTAAAATGAATAAGAACCTCCATGAAAAGTCTGATTTTGTTATTGATAGAGCTCCTGAAACAATCCCACTGATTCCAGTTACTCTTCCGTTAAAGAGGAGCATCAAGCTGACGGCCAGTCCGATGATCGCGCCTCCAATTAATGCTTCAACCATTTATTCCTCCTATGAGATGAGCTTTTTTAATGAATACCAGGACTCATCAAGCCTATAGGCATTGATTCCATTTTTTCTAAGTTCATTGACGACAAAAGACGAAAGAGCACATAAACGACCGCGACAAAAGACGAGAACAGGTTTTTTCTTAGGTAGCTTTGAAAGATTCTTACTGATTTCAGTGCTAGGAATGTTAATCACATTGATCCCTTTTAAGGTCTCAGAAACTTCTTCCTTTGGCCTTGCATCAAGAAGAACAATCTCATTATTTTTGGCCATTTTAATTGTTGTTTTAAGGTTTTCACTCCAACTGATTTCTTCATAGATATCGTCAACTTCTAATTTAAGCTTTGGGTCTATGCTTTGAGCAAAATCCTGACATGATTCCCAAAATGAGAGAGCAGCAGGGTGAAGTGCATAGAGTCTATTTTTTCCCTGTACCGTGACTGTGACGATTCCAACTGCCAGCATCTTTCTTAAGTGCATTGATGTATTGGCCACACTCTGATCAATTTTAGAGGCGAGAACTTCAACGGTTAGTGGACCCTGAGAAAGAAAGTGAATCAAATTAATTCGAACAGGAGAGGAGATCCCTCCCAAGATAGTGGCGATTGCACCAAAGATGGCTTCCTGTCTTTCTCTTAGTTGTTTAAGTTCTTTCATATTTTCCTCACTTGTTGATTATGATGTAAGTCATTCAATAAATCAATTGAATAATTCACAGAGTCGTGGTATATTCAATTAATCAATAGAATAACAAAAGGATAACCCTATGAAAATCCAACATTTCTTTGATCCTGACACTTTTACTCTCACGTACCTAGTGATGGATACCAAAACAAAAGATGCGGTTATCATCGACCCTGTGCTGGATTTTGATCCTGCTTCAGGTGAGGTGAGCGACTCTAGTGCTACAGAGCTTATTAATTATGTGAAAACGGAAGGACTCAACGTAAGGGCCATTTTAGAAACTCATGCCCATGCGGATCACCTATCAAGCTCACAATTGTTAAAAAACTACTTTCCTGATGCCAAAATCGGAATCGGGGAAAAAATAAAGCTCGTACAGGAGTTTTTCAAAAACCACTTTAACTTGGACTTTGTAGAGACCAATGGCTCCCAATTTGATTACCTTTTTAAAGACTTTGAAGAAGTTCAATTTGGTAGTCTTAAAATG
>DATGND010000136.1:0-6795 GCA_035306925.1 Bacteriovoracaceae bacterium
TCATAGAAAAAATAAGCGATAGATAAAAAATAATTGTTTTCATAGAGGCTCTTTTACTAAAAAAATAAAAAGAGGGGAAGGACTCTGTAAAAGAGATAAAGTGAAATTAAAGCTTTATTAAGATGGGTTACGAGCTATCGAAGGGTTGGAAGTATTATCTTACTTTTTGCCAGAGTTCTACCTGATCAGTTCCACAGCTTTCAAATTTAAGACAATCATAGGATGGCGGGAATTTTCCTCCAAAGCCATGATAGGTAATCACCTGAGTGCCTTTTCTGAGTTTTTCTAATCGTTGAGAAACTTCTTTAACAAAAGAGTCGAACTCTTCTTTTCTGATAGGAACCTTAGAATCTATTTTTAGTTCATTAGGAAGATGATCTTCCCAGAAAGGATTAAAGAAATATAAAATATCATAGCCCTTCCAGTTTATCTCCATAGCATTGGAATTTATAAACCGAGTATTCGTTAATTCAAATTGATCAGCTAAATCTTCTGAGATGTCAGTTAGCTCTGTTCTGAGTTCTACTCCAGTGAAATGTAGGTCAGGGCGAAGTAGAGCACCTACTAGACAAAACTTCCCACTACCTGAACCAATGTCTAAAATTCTTGCTTTGGAGTTAGGAGAAATAAGGCTTACGATTTTTTTGATAACCTCTATTGGAGTCCAGTGTGTATAAGAAGCCCTGTTGGGCAGGGGAGGATAGATTTTATCAAAATAAGCATCAGAAATTGGTTTCCCCTCTTTGAATCCTGAAACTAGTGAATGAAGAAGATGATCAGGGATTTTATTCATTAATCGTTAGGATGATAAAGAGGGTTTAGAGGAATACCCCGACGCTCTCTTGGATTGACTGGATCAAATATAGGACGGTCCCAAGTTCTAAGAACTTTTCCCGTGTTATGATCGACAATGGCCCTAAAAGTTGAAGTTTCTCCGGCCGGGTTTCTAAGACTCACTTTGATACTATCAACCAGGATGGAGTTACCTAGCTCTTCCCAGGTAAAAGAGTTTTCTTTCGTGATTTTTACTTCAAAGTCATCATCAAAAGCCTGACGTAAGAGGTGACTTCTTACATTCTCTTCCCAGATTCGGTCATTCTCTTCTTCCTCATGAGTCAGATCTGTTGAGGTGGCTATATCAAACGGAGACTTTTCTTTTTCAGCTACGGTGCTTTCTTCTTTTTCATCTACTTCAACAATATGGTCATTTGAAATGGTGTGGATAACGACTTTCTTATCTTCAGTACTTCCTCTGAAGACAACGAGAATAATAACCACGGCAATAAGAAAGAGAGGAGCGTACTTATTCATAGACTGTAAAATCAAAGTTAATTATTTTATAAGGTTTATGTCCATTAAGATCTGAATCTAAATATTCTTCATAATTGTTTTGTGGATCATTGTAACAATCAGAACAGTTACTAAATCTGGCCCTAAGTCTACAACGAAATTTAGTCCCTGGCTTTACCCATTTATTAACTTCCATAATAAGTAGGTTTCCAGAGTTAAACTCTTTATTCTCTGATTTTTTTACCACGGAGTCATAGTAGTTCGATTGTGGATCAATGCGTGAGAAGTAAGCTGTGTTCGCACCCGGTAAGAAACGGACAAGACACTCATGAGGATTGAAAGTGAAGTCTTCGTCAGTTACACCGTTTGTCGAATAGCCTAAGCATTTATTGTCTGTCAGAGTATTGCCATTGGCCTGGCGATATTCATTTTGAGACACCCAGCGAGTTGAGTCCTCATCACTTAGTTCAACAAAGCACACAGGGGCAGCAGCATCAGTAGGGAACTGTCCATTTGAGTTTTTTACTAGTCGCTTGTAATCGGTATCAGGATATCCATTTTCACTTAAGCATGATTGTCCAGCTTCTCCACCTTGGTCAACAGTTGTAACTGAATCAAATACACAAGGTTTAAAGTTTCCAGAGTGAGGACGATCAATATGAGCATGGTCCCAATCAGTAGCAAGTAATTGCACACCAGCAATAGTGCTGTTAGAGCTATTATGAAGATTTGGAATAACTCCTACAATTTCACCGGGAGAAATATCGATATTGTTATTGTTGAAAGAAATATCGGCAACATCTGGATCAGATAGAGGGACAGAAAGTCCTTTAAAAAGAAGATCTGTTAAAAGATTTCTCATAGCTGTTTGCGAGTCAATAATATAGTAACTGTAGACGGTCTTACCGCCACTGTTTACAGGAGTTGCTAGATCAAGAAGATCCTTTGAAACAAGAACAGATTTTCTTCTATGGCCCTCTGGTACTTTCGTTAAAGTCTGGCTAGGAATAGTATGAACTGCATGAGAATAAGTTATTGATCTATTTTTAGTACTTACACCCTTATCGTTGTAATCTTTGAAAAGAAGAAGACCATAATCATCGAGAAGTTTTTCTGATTCATATTGATCGAAATTCGGACAAAGTCCAAATGGGCTTGCTGAAACATATTTATTTATGTTTTTTGCGAAGGTTTGAAAGAAACTGCGATAATTGGGTGGGTTGATCTCATGGGCCCAAAGAAATGAACTTTTTGGGTCTAAGTTTTTAAAGTAAATATTGGCATTGAATGGAGCTCCATAAGCATCGATTCCTTTTGCATTAAGATCACCCAGTTCTGCCAAGGTCTCTGAAAGTAGGAGCATCACATAGGAAGTTGCTCTTTCATGTCCTTTGTCAGCATCATTTCTGAGACCACATTTGTTTTTTAATTGTTCAGTGAGGGCCACTAGATAGTGAGTTACAATTTGCCCTGCATAGTGCACATCTTCATGAGGACTATCGGGATAGTTTGGATCATAAAGTAGGTAATGAGGGTAAGATAACCTACCTTCAGGAGTTGTTTTTAAAGCAGGAATATGGATAGGATCATCTTCATGAAGAGGACGAGATTGTTTTCCTAGAACTCCTAAAGACCATTCTCCCACATGCTTTCTACCATTCATGACAAAGCTGAAATAGTCTGCGATTCCTTCATTGATTGATGAAGCTTCATTATATCCATAACTACCTAGGTTTGATCTGAAAGGATGAGTAGAAGTGGCCGTACCATTTCTAAAGTTCATCATAACAGAAACAAGGGCATGGGCGAGCTCATGGTAGATGATAGATGGATCCTGAGCAAAGAAGAAATTAGAATATCGGTCATGATGGCCAAAACAAAGTTCTGGCCCTGCAGGAGAGAAGTAAGCGTTATTGAAAAGGTTACATTTAGAATAACTGGTTAGAAAGTTGTTACGAAAAGTCTGGCTATCAGTGTTGACGATACCATTGAACCAAAACATTCTGGCAGCGCCGATATATGGAGGAAGGGCTTTCGGGACACTATTTCCTAAGCCGTGTATTACTCCATAGGAAAACTGAAGCTTATCAAAAAAGGTATTCACACCTTTTTGTAGATGATAAAGGGTATTCACCTGATAGAACTCATCTGAGCCTACCGGAAATATCCAGGTATTATCTTCTTTTTTAGTGAGGAGAGTGAGGTTCTCTTTATTTGATAAAGAGCGGAGACAGTTCGCTAAATTATAAGTATGCCCCAAATTATTAAAATAGAGTTCGACTGAACAGTTTTGCGTCAGCTGTGTATTGCCTGTGATGAGTTGAGACTGGTGATGAAGAATCTTTTCAATGCCAGGGTTTCCCGGAGTGGCCTTATTCCCCAGAAGTATAGAAGGGCTTTCCAGAAAAACGTAGGCCCGATCATTTAAGCTACCATCATTATTAGATAAAAACTTATTGGATTTCTTTGCAGCGGGTGCTTCTGTAAGATTACAGGAAGCAAGTATCCCCAATAGGAGAAGAAAAATAGTAGTCTTGAATGTTTGGCCCATCTTCCAGTGATTCACCATACTCATAAAAGTTTTATCGGCTTAGTTCGTAAAAAAACTAAGCCGAATTATTATTGTCTCAATGTACCGGCAGACTGTACCCCTAGTTCGCGGGCAAGGCTGTTCATAAAGTTGAGTGCTTTGTTCGAGTTTTGCGAGCCATTGTTGGCCGTACAGTAAGTATTCGATACGGATCCATCTGAATGGTTAGCTTTTTGGATTTTATTGAAGTTAGCTACAATACGCTTTTGAAGAGTTTCACAGTGATCTACAACTCTAGTGTTACCTTTACCATCATCGATTTCTTCTTTACAGTTAGCAAACTTATCAAGCTCAGTACAGTAAGCTTGAGCATGGTCTTCTAGCTTATCTTTATAGCTCTCACAGATAGAGTAGGCATCATTTTGAGTATTACCTCCACCCATATTCTGACCAGCACAGTATTCGCTTAAGCTTTGAAAGTCGGCAACAGCACGAGGGTCCACTTTGGCAGCAATTTTTCCTAGGTCTTGGAAGTCAGACTGACAGGCAGCGTATGGATGCTTGGCATAAGATGACCAGCGAGCACAGAACTCGGCACCTTTCTCTCCAAGCTCCTGGAGTTCTTTTTGCTGTTGACCACGAGTTCTCTCAAGGCTTTGTACATACTTGTCATAGTTCTTCTTACAATTTCTTCCCAAAATTTCAGCTTGCTTGTGGACTTGCTCATAGTTTCTTTCTGTTTGAGCAATATGCTGACCAAGGATACCGTCTCCGCCAATAATTTGATCCTGTTGTTGAGCGACGCTTTCTCTCAATTTATCAATATTACCTTTAAAGATTTCTACGAATTTCTCAGGGTCCTCGAGTAATAGTCTTCCATCTACTTCAGACTGGATATTGGCCAAAGAAGAAAGATATTTACCTTCTCCCATATGGTCAGTATTTCTTACAATATCTTTTGGAGAAGTAAATCCCACTCCAAAAAGACCTCTTAAATATTCTCCTTCTTTCATATATTGAGAAAGAGCAGTATCGAAGATCTTAACGATGTCTTGTTTGTTTTTCTCTACAAGGGCCTTGTAATTATTCACTCTTGCAGTTCTGTCTGCTTTGATTTCTTTAACAAACTTATCCGCTTGCTCAGAACAAGACTTCATATTCTTAGAACAAGAGAGGGCAGCATTTGCACAGAAAGATGAAGATGAAGTATTGAATACTGATGGATTACAGCTAGCATTAGCAGATGTATTCGCATCAACTCCAGAGCTACATTCAATGAGTTTAGAGGTGATTTCATTCTTAATATCATTGGCATGATTTTTGGCCAGTGACTTATATTCAGAATGAATTGATCTAAGTTTTTTAACCGCTTCCGCACCTGTTACCTGATTGCTTAAGTGGTTTGACTTAAATTGAGCTTCACAGCTTCTGATAACATCAGAAAGATAAGCACTTGGAGTTCTTCTTGTCGAAGCTGGAATAACTCTTGATACAAGGTTTCCTTTTGAGTCAACTTCTTGTACCTCATAAGAGTTCTGCATTTTTACATAGTAGTTCGCATATTGTTTCTCGATGGCCTGAAGTTCTGCCATCTTTTTAGAAAAACTAGATTTTTCGTCACCAACAATTTGTTGCAACTTATCTTTAAGGAATGAAGAAGCATTCTTATTGGCAAAGTTTGATACCGAAGCATCGTAAACATTGTCGATGAGAGAGTCCATGTTAGAGAGTTTGCGGAGACACTCATTCTTAATAGAAGTTTCAAGAGCTGATAACTGGCTGGAAAAAGCACCAGAGTGAGGATTTGAAGCTTCTCTAGCAAGGGCCTGACCTCTAGGACCAAGCTCATTGGCGATAATGGAAATCTCTGTTTGAAGCTTTTTATTCTTTTCCTGGAAGGCAATCTGCTTATCAGCAATTAAGTCTGGGCCCAGAGCTCCATTAAGACCGTGGTTGGCACTGACCTTGAAAAGGTTTTCTGTTTCACCAGGTTTTGCAACAAGGGAAGTAAAGTTAAGCTCTACTTGCTTGGCCACACTAGCGGCCATCTTCTTAATATCTTCCACTACGGCCTGGTGGTTATCAAGATAAGTTTCTCCTGAAAACTTTCCTTGCTTCGCTGTTAATTGTTCTTTGAGGTTTTTGTTAATTTTATTTAACCCTCCAAGACCATTAAATCCTTCACCGGACATGATTGAATTACAAGCAGGGTTATTAAATTTGCCCGCAAAATCAAAAAGTTCAGGTTTTGAATTTCTTGCTTTGGCAACTAATTCTGAATCGCCACCTTCAAGAACAGCAGTTGCTTCTTCGATAGCATTGAGGTCGGCTTTTGAAGCTTCTTTGAACTGATTATTAATAGCTTCTAAGTTTGTTGTTAGTTTATCTAACTCATCAAGACGATAAGCGAAGTACCCCTGAAGAACTTGCATGGCATTTTTCATACAGCCAAGACCGAATCCCTGTCCTGATACGTTTGAAGTAGAGGAGTAATTCTTATACAGCTTTTCAATTTGTTGGTATTGAGAAGCATAAGCAGTGGCCTTTTTTAACTGACCTTCAATACCAAGCATATTATCGCTTAGAACACCAACTCGACAAACCTCAGGTTCTGCCTCGTGAAGAGTTGTTGGAAGAGTCGTACAGTTAAGGGAATTAGGATTAATATTGTTGAGGGCCAGATAGTTATTCAGACCTGGCAATTGCATAAGCTTATTCGCTGAAAAGTACTTATCTTGTAGAGGAGTTTGTTGTTTCGTGAAACCAGCAAGGTCTGTGTAGTATGAAGCATCCTTATAGTTTGCCTGGTTTATTTTTTGCATGACTCCTGCACCGATAGAAAGAACCCCCAGGGCCAAATCGGTAGTGGAACTTTTCTCAGTCGTCGTCTGCTGATCAGCTGGTGGCGGTGTATTCGTACCATTGGCCATAGCAAGAGGAGAGAGGATAAGTTCTAAACTTAGGGTTAGCACCAT
>DATGND010000137.1:0-2506 GCA_035306925.1 Bacteriovoracaceae bacterium
TGAAAAAAGAAGTGAAGACTTTCCATCAGGATATTTCTAAAGGAGAGTTTTCGCGCATTCTTTCTTACCTTCGTGAAAACGTTCATGCCCATGGACGCACTCTTGATCTTAAAGGTCTCGTAGGAGGAGAAATTAAAACGAAGGATTACTTAAACTATTTAACGGAAAAGTTTAATGTCTAGTCATGAATTTTTAATCACAGTTATGGGTCTTCAAGAGGCCCATAACCATGAAATAAAACTTAAAGAGAAGGGTATTAAACTCATTCTCAAAACGAACCCTCAGACTTGCACCAGGGGCTGTAAAGTTACTGTTGAAGTTTGGGGAGAAGAAAAGGATCGGGAGTTTTTAGGTCGCTATTTTAGTGATGATCTTTTAAGAAGTCTTGATGCTGAAAAAATCAATTTTGAAGCTTTAAATGCTGTCTATGATCCCAACCTGCAGGAAGTTGTTTGTCAGGCCTGTGGCTTTAAGTTTGCCTCTACTTTAAGTGAATGCCCTGATTGCGGTCTTTGCTATTCTCTGTAATTTCTATTCTGCTTTTTTAATGAATGTAATCTTTTAGAATCGAGCCGTTTTTTGACGGCTGATTTTTTTGGTTTGGTGGGTTTTCTTTTCTTAGGAGGAAACTGTACTGATTTTAATAACTCATAGAGCTTAGCGATGCAGCTATCGATATTTTGCTTTTGAGAGCGATGCTCTTGTGAAGTGATGAAGACGAGACCTTCCTCGTTAATAAATTGAGGATAGCGTTCTTCAAACCTTTCTTTAATGCACATGCTAATAGATTCGTTAGCATTAATATCCCAGTGAAGAGTCACCTTCGAATTGGCCGTATTAACACTTTGACCACCAGGGCCGGAGCTGCGAGAAAAACTAAAGTTAAATTCAGAATAATCTATGTGTATCTCTGTCATAGTAGGTATGATATTAACATGAAGTCGAAAACTTGGTTTGTTTATATTATTGAAAATGATAAAGGCCATCTTTATACAGGGATAACAACTGATGTTAATCGACGCTTTGAAGAGCATTTGAATTCCAAGAAGGGTGCAAAGTTTTTCCGGATATCTAAACCGGTGGCCATTTTATATAAGCGTGAATTTTCTAACAGATCTCTTGCTTCAAGTTTTGAAAGAGAGGTCAAGAAAATGAGACGAAGTGAAAAGCTTCTTCTCATTAAAGGTGAAGGTTCTAAATGATAAAAAAAATTTGTCATCATCAAATGCTTAAACGAGGTTGGAGATTTATAAATAATGTTCCAGAGGAAATCAGATCTTTTGTGGTTATTGGAGCCCCTCATACCTCTAACTGGGATTTTTTTGCGGCCATGTTTGCTTTCTATAATCTGGATCAAAAAGGTTATACAACCCGTTTTGTGATCAAAAAGGAATGGACGGAGTTTCCTTTTACCTCCTTAATGAAATCAGTTGGTGCATGGGGACTGGATAGAGAGAAGGTTGCATCAGGTCAGTTTACCAATACGACTGATTTGATGAGTTCTTTTTTTAAAGAAGAAAAGAACCTTATACTTGCTATTGCTCCTGAAGGAACCAGAAAGCCCACAGAAACCTGGAAAACCGGTTTTTATCATACAGCGGTCAAAGCGGGTGTTCCTATAGTTTTAGGTTTTGTGGATTACTCCCAAAAGGTCTGTGGTCTTGGAAAAATCATTTTTCCCTCTTCTTTTGAAGTAGATATGAAGGAAATCATGTCCTTTTATCAAAGAAGTTGGGCAAGGATTCCGGAGAACTATCTTCCTGATAAGCGGTTTTTAGGGTAGTTCTATAATTATTATCCCCCTCATTTGTCAAAGCAGAAGGCATAGAGTAGCTTTCGCTCTCTATGGAAAAAATGAACCCTGATCTTATTCCTATTACTTCATGGCTGCCGACAACTCTTAAAGAAGCTAAGAGAAGAGGTTGGGAAGAACTAGATGTTGTTTTAGTTACTGGGGATGCTTACGTTGATCATCCTGCTTTTGGAACTGCTGTTATTGGGCGAATTCTAGAGTCTTTGGGACTTAAAGTGGCCATCATTGCTCAGCCAAACTGGCGAGATGATCTTCGCGACTTTAAAAAGTTTGGAAAACCAAAATATTTCTTTGGTGTGACATCGGGAAATATGGATTCCATGGTGAATAAATATACGGCCGGTAAACGTCTTCGTTCTACCGATGCTTATACTCCAGGTGGAAGTCCAGACTTTCGACCAGATTATGCAACCATCGTTTATACAAAAATTTTAAAAGAACTCTATCCTGATACGCCGGTAGTTCTTGGTGGAATTGAAGCAAGTCTTAGACGAGTGACTCATTATGATTTCTGGCAGGATAAATTACTTCCTAATATCTTAACCATGTCGGGAGCAGATTTGCTGATCTATGGAATGGGTGAGCAGCCTTTAAGAGATTTAGTGAAATTTCTTCTAAGGGGGGTTCCTTTTCATTCTTTAAAGACACTTCCTCAAACCGCATTACTTATAGACGAGAAGGAAGAGCTTCCAA
>DATGND010000138.1:0-8265 GCA_035306925.1 Bacteriovoracaceae bacterium
GAACAATATCAGACGTTAAAAACTAAACTTGAGAATAAAACCGGCTATCACTTTGACGTTAAAGCAAAGAAAGGTGGAGCAGGAGAAATCGTCATCAAATTTAGCAACGAAGCTGAGTTTAATGATATATTCACTTATCTCATGAAATAACTAAGTAAACGGAGCTTACTTGACGAAGAAGAATGATATTTGCGCCATCATCGAAGAAGGTTGCAAATTTGAAGGAAACTTATCATTCAGCGGTACTGCGCGTATCGCTGGATATGTAACGGGAAGTATCTTCTCGAATGACACTCTCATAATAAGCGAAGGGGCCGTTATCAATGCTGATATCAACGCCAACATCGTGATTATTTCGGGTGCAGTTAAAGGGGAAATAAAAGCTTCTAGCAGGGTGGAGATTAGACGCCCCGCGCGTTTTGAGGGAACAATTACTAGTCCGAGTTTAATTGTTGAGGAAGGAGTGATCTTCCATGGCATTACTCGTATGAAGGATAAGAAATAACTACCTTATCTCATTGACGTTTTTGCCCCTCTAGCTTACAAAATTACTGCTTAATTTAAATTGATCATTTTAAGGTTTAATTAATGGAAACAGTTCAAGCCATCTTCACTCAATTAGGTGTGGATTCATCTCTCTTGCCTCAGTTCATCATTGTCATTGTTGTTTTCACTCTCGCCCAGTTGCTTTTCTTAGGAAAACTACAGGAAGTACTAGAAGTTAGAGAAGAAAAAACAGTGAAAATGGAAAACGCTGCGGACGATACTCTTAATCAAGTTACAGAAATGCAACGTGACTATAAGGCTAAAGTTGAAGAGGCCAATAGAGAAGCCCTTAGTCTTATTAACGAGCACAAAGTGGTTACCAATAAAAAGTACACTGAGCTTTTCAAAAATTCTGAAAAAGAAGTTAATCAATACGTAGAAGATTCTCGCGAAGAATTTAATAAAGAAGTTGAAGCCAATAAGGATAAATACCTTGCTGAAGCTAAGACACTCGCTGATTCTCTCGTACAAAAAATTCTTCAATAAGGAACTAAAACATATGCGTATTAAGACACTTGCCCTTTTATCATTAGGACTTGTAGGAAATGTTTTTGCCGCAGGTGACGGCCACGGTTCTCCGGCTGATCTCATTGCTCCTGCTGTAAACGTTGCACTTCTTGGAGGCTTCCTAATTTACAAATTAAAAGGCCCTCTTTCTCAATATTTCATTAATCTTTCTAAAAACGTTACTGACTCTATTGAGCGAGCAAGCATTAAGTCTCAAGAAGCACAAATGATGCTTGAAAATGAAAAAAGAAAACAGGCCAATCTTGAAAATGAATTAGCGAACATTAAAAACAATGCACTCGCTGATGCTCAAGCCTACGAGAAGAAAGTCGAGATTGAGACTGAAAACAAAATTCAAAAATTAAAATCTGATGCAACTTTAAAAATCAATGCTGAGAAGAAAGCAAGAATCGATTCATTGAATAATGAACTTCTTGAGCAGGTTATTAAAGAAGCTAAGACTACTATTAAGACTAACAAAGATTATCAAAACAAAGCTTCTTCTAAGCTTATTCAAGGACTTTAATAATGAGAGAACAAGCTGTTGCTAAGGTTTATGCAAAAGCACTTCTTGAGTTAGGTGATGAAAGCAAAGTAGCGATTGCTGATGAGCTTACAAAACTAACTGAAGTGATTAATGCATCCAATGAACTTGAAAATGTTCTTTTTTTAGAAATATTCACCACAGAAGAAAAACAAGCTGTCTTTGCTGATATCTCTAAAAAGTTGAATCTTTCATCTATCTCGACTGAGACTATTAAATTTCTAATTGATGAGAAGAGAATCGGAATTCTTCCTCTAATCATTAAAGAAGTTATCGTTATCGATGATGAGAGAAAAGGATTCATCAAAGGAACAATCGAAGGTAACGCGGAAACAATTGATGAAGCTACAAAGAATAAAATTGTCAGCTTCTTAAAAAACAAGCTTGGTCGCGAGCCTAAATTAGATTACGTAACAAACACTAATATGACGGCTGGTTTCAAGGTAACCGTTGAAGATCTACAACTAGACGCTTCTCTTGATAATCAGTTAGAACAATTTAAGAATTCAGTATTAAGTGAATAATAAACCCATAGAAAGGGAAGGGATTTTAGATGAGTACATCAATTAGACCTGAAGAAATTACAGGAATTATCAAAGATCGTATTGCGAACTTTGAATCACGTCTTCAGATGAATGAAGTAGGGACTGTCCTAACTATTGGTGACGGTGTGGCCCGTGTTTTTGGTTTGAAAAACGTACTTGCTGGAGAGCTTGTTGAGTTCGAAGGTGGAGTAAAAGGGATGGTTCTTAACCTTGAAGCCAACAACGTTGGTATCGTGGTTTTAGGTAACGATGATTCTATTAAAGAAGGATCAATCGTTAAGAGAACTGAAAAAATCGTTTCTGTACCAGTAGGTGACGCTCTTCTTGGTCGCGTTGTTAACGCAATCGGTGAGCCAATCGATGGTCAGGGTGAAATCAACTCTAAAGAGTTCCGCGAAGTTGAAGTTAAAGCTCCTGGAATTATTGCTCGTAAATCAGTTCACGAGCCATTACAAACAGGTATTAAAGCTATCGACGCTATGATCCCAATCGGTCGTGGTCAACGTGAGCTTATCATTGGTGACCGTAAGACTGGTAAAACAGCTGTTGCTATCGACACTATCATCAACCAAAAAGGTAAAGGTGTTATTTGTGTTTACGTAGCAATCGGTCAAAAACAATCTACAGTACGTCAAGTTTACCAAAAGCTTCTTGAAGCTGGTGCTCTTGATTATACAATCATCGTTTCTGCTACAGCTTCTCACTCAGCTCCACTTCAATACCTAGCTCCTTATGCTGGTGCTGCTATGGCCGAGTACTACAGAGACTCTGGAAGACACGCTCTTATCGTGTACGATGACTTAACAAAACAATCACAAGCATATCGTCAGCTTTCTCTCCTTCTTCGTCGTCCACCAGGCCGTGAAGCATTCCCAGGAGACGTATTCTACATTCACTCAAGACTTCTTGAGCGCGCATGTAAACTGAACGATGAATTAGGTGCTGGATCTCTTACAGCTCTTCCAATCATCGAAACTCAGGAAGGTGACGTATCTGCATACATTCCTACAAACGTAATTTCGATTACAGACGGTCAGATCTACCTTGAGTCAGATCTTTTCAACTCTGGTATCCGTCCAGCTGTAAACGTGGGTCTATCAGTTTCACGTGTGGGTGGTTCTGCTCAAGTGAAAGGGATGAAAAAAGTTGCTGGTACACTTCGTCTAGATCTAGCTCAGTACCGTGAACTTGCAGCGTTTGCTCAGTTCGGTTCTGACCTTGATGAAGCTACTCAAAGACAACTTAACCGTGGTGCTCGTCTTGTTGAACTTTTAAAACAAGCTCAATACTCACCAATGGAAGTTATGGATCAAGTTGTTTCTATCTTCGCTGCAACTAAAGGTATGTTCGATAGCATCCCTGTAACGAAAATTAGAGACGCTGAAAAAGATCTACTTGATATGCTACATGCTCGTCATGCTGATCTTATGAATGCACTTAAAGCTGAGAAACAAATCTCTGCAGAAAATGAAGCTAAGCTTGTTGAAATCATCAAGACTTTCGTAGCTAGCTACAAGGCATAATTTAAGGATTATTAACCATGGCAAATATTAAAGACCTAAAAAAGAAGATCAAGAGTACCAAAGGTACTTTAAAGATCACAAAGGCCATGAAACTTGTTTCTGCTTCAAAGCTAAACAAGGCTCAGGCCCGTATCTTAGGTCTTCGCCCTTACTCAACTGAGCTGGAAGACACCGTGAATACTGTGTCAGCTCTAGCTCAGAATTACTCGAACGTTTACTTTGAAAACAAAGAAAGTAAGCAGTCAGTAGTTTTAGTAATCTCTTCTGATAAAGGTCTATGTGGCGGTTACAACTCACAACTAGCTAAAGTAGTTAGAAGATTTGCAGCAGAGAAACAGGACGAAGATCTTAAGTTCTTCTGGATTGGGAAGAAAGTAAGAGATCTTATCTCTAAAGAAGTTAATTCTGATAAGACTTTCACTTTCTCTAAAGCAGAACCTACTTATGAAGAAGTAAGAAAGATTGCAGATGAGTTAGGACAAATGTTCCTAACTGGTGAGGTTGGTAAAGTTTATGTTGCTTACAACTCATTTGTTTCGGCAATTGCTTTTGATTCTAAAGTAAGACAGATTCTTCCAATGCAGGTAGAAGCTTCTACTAAAGAAGCTATTAAAGAAAAATATCCGTATGACTTCAAATACGAACCAACGGCTGAGCAAATCTTAGATACGTTAGTTCCTGAAGTGTACTTAACGACTGTTTATACTTGTGTTCTTGATGCTATTGCATCTGAGCATGGCTCTCGTATGAATGCTATGGAGAATGCATCTAAAAACAGTAGTGAAATGATTAAAAAGTTAACATTAAAAATGAATAAGTTGAGACAAGCTAAAATTACAACTGAGCTTATCGAGGTTGTATCTGGAGCTGAGTCTCTCAACGGTTAAGGAGCCACTCAAATGGAAAACACAGGGGTTATTCGTCAAGTGATGGGGCCTGTTATTGACGTTGAATTTGCTAACGGCAAACTACCAGCGCTTTACAACGCTCTTAAGATCACGAACAAGACTCTTTCTGACAAAGAATGGAACCTCACAGTAGAGGTAGCATCTCACCTTGGTAATAACATGGTTAGATGTATTGCGATGGACGCAACAGAAGGTCTAGCTCGTGGACAACAAGTAATTGATACAGGAGCGCCAATTCAAGCACCAGTAGGTCGCGAATGTCTTGGACGTATTATTAACGTAATTGGTGAGGCCGTTGATGAAGCTGGCCCGATTAATAACACAAAAAGTTATCCAATTCACCGTGAAGCTCCTAAGTTTGAATATCAATCAACTAAAAAAGAGCCTTTCTTCACAGGTATTAAAGTAATTGACCTTCTAGCCCCTTATCTTAAGGGTGGTAAGATCGGTCTATTCGGTGGTGCTGGTGTAGGTAAGACAGTTCTTATTATGGAGCTTATTAATAACATCGCAACTCAACACGGTGGTTTCTCAGTGTTCGCAGGTGTGGGTGAGCGTACTCGTGAAGGTAACGACCTTTACCACGAGATGAAAGACTCTGGAGTTCTTTCAAAAACAGCTCTTTGTTACGGTCAGATGAACGAGCCACCTGGTGCCCGTGCACGTGTTGCTCTAACTGGTCTTTCTCTTGCGGAATATTTCCGTGATGAAGAAAAACAAGACGTACTTTTCTTCGTAGATAACATCTTCCGTTTTACTCAAGCTGGTTCTGAGGTTTCGGCTCTACTAGGTCGTATTCCTTCAGCTGTGGGTTACCAACCAACTCTTTCTACAGAGATGGGAGCAATGCAAGAGCGTATTACATCTACTAAAGATGGTTCGATTACATCTATTCAGGCCGTATACGTTCCTGCGGATGACTATACCGATCCAGCTCCTGCTACAACGTTCGCTCACCTAGATGCTACAACTGAGCTTTCTCGTCAGATCGCTGAGCTTGGTATTTATCCAGCGGTTGACCCTCTTTCTTCATCTTCAACAATTCTTTCACCAGATGTTGTTGGTGATGAGCACTATGAGGTAGCACGTCAGGTTCAGGCCGTTCTTCAAAGATATAAAGAACTACAAGATATCATCGCCATTCTTGGTATGGATGAGCTTTCTGAAGAAGATAAGCAACTCGTTGCTCGTGCTCGTAAGATCCAGAAGTTCCTTTCTCAGCCGTTCTTCGTTGCTGAGCAGTTCACTGGTATCCCAGGGCAGTTCGTGAAGATCGAAGACACTATTAAAGGTTTCAAAGCTATTCTAGCTGGTGAAGTTGATCACCTTCCTGAGCAAGCTTTCTACCTTGTTGGTGGAATTGATATGGTTTACGAGAAGGCCAAGAAGCTTTCTGAAGGGAAGTAATTATGGCAGCATTTAAACTCAATCTTTACACCCCAAAAGGTGTCGTCATTAAAGATCTTGAGTGCGATGATCTAGTAATTCCTACAGTGCGCGGGCAGATTAATATTCTGCCTGAGCACACTCATATTCTAACAGAGCTTTCTACAGGAATGATGACTGTAAAAACAACGATGGGGACAAGACACTTCACTGTTACAGCAGGTCTTTGTCGAGTTCTGAAGGACACAGTAACTATTCTGGCCTTCACATCTGAGAAAGCAGAAGATATCGACATTGCCAGAGCTAAGGCTGCTAAAGCTAAAGCAATGGATCGTCTATCTGGTAAAGAAGCTATCTCCGATGTTGATCTTATTAAGTTCCGTCGTAAATTAGAGCGAGCTGAATTGCGTTTAAGAGCAGCAAATCTCAAATAAATCTGAAAGCCCATCTTACGATGGGCTTTTTTTTGACTACTCATTCACGACTACTCGTGAACACTCATAAAAAAATATCTAACCGCTGGTAATGATTAATCAAAATCGTATAGGCAAAAAGCAATCACCGAAGATTTTAAAATTATAGAGTGTTAAAATAGATACATATGTTGAAGTGTGTATCAAAAATTTTCACAGGCGTTTTAGCTATAAGCTGCTTATCAGTAGCAGCACTAAACGTGCGCCTTATGATGGACACTTCTCACTCTGTAAAACTGAAAATGCCAAGCGTGAGAATCGCCTCAAAAATTGCAGAAAAAAACAATTCAATCGTTAAAGAATTTGAAACAAAATTAGCTGAAATAAACTTTGAAAATGTTGAAGTGAAAAATAAAAAGTTTGTTGCTACAAAACCTAAAGTGGAAAAAATTGCCGCTAAAGCAACCCAACTTAAAACAGAGCTTATTAACTTTGAGGAGCCTGTTAAGTTATCACCGGTAAAAGTTGAATACTCACTACCGACAAATCTTATAGCTCTTATGCCTTCATTTGATTTTGATCAGAAAGTGATGGTAGCTGAAGTAAAAGTAGAAGAGAGCAAAGAAGAAAAAGTTGAAGATAAAATTTCAACAGTACTTGCTTCGACCACAGTTAGTGATGAAGAGCCGGTATTCTTTGAATATCCAGCTGAAGCCTCTGTCAAAGAGACAAAGGTAACTGAAACATCAAAAGTAGAAGTTCAAAATAAACTCGTTAATCAAAAGCCTCAGTATACAAAAGAAGACTTTGAAAAAATGGCCGATGAGTTTATCGCTTTTGACTACTCAGATACTAATGGCAGTCAAGCTTCAGAAAAGATAACAACATTCAACGTGGCAAGCCCAGTTAAGACAAATACTAAAAAAGCTGGGTCTAAAAAGGTATCTGCTAAAGTTGCTGCTGTGGCGTCTACTTCAAAAATGACTACTCAAAAAATGAATAGTCAAAAAGAAGAATTAAATAAAGAACAAAATCTTCTGACTACTCAAAAGAAAAATATCCTGGCCTCTATCATGAGTATTCAGGCTACAGGAACAAATTTACGCAAAGTACATAATGTTAAGAACTTTGAAGTTCGTTTCCAGGATGATCTAAATGAGATCTACGAAGATTACGGCTCAGGTGAAGTTCAAATCGCCAGTAGAGTTAATAATGTAATGAACAGATCAATGGTTCTTTTAAAGCGTGGATATGCACCGACAAATACGGACCTTATTGTTGAAAACAACTCTAAAGTAACGTTGCCGCTTATTGAAGAAGAAGTATTCAATGAACTACTGGATAAGAATGAAGGTTACGCTGCTAGCGGAGCTTTACTAGTTGAGTTCGATGATGAGACTGAAACAGTCCTTCTTGATACAGAATATGCAGAAGAAATTTCTCTGGATCAGAACCTAAAAGCTACAAGCAGTGAAGATTATAGATATAAATTGTTCGTAGGACTACCAGCAGGAAACGTTTATCTTATCTATAAGAAGTTTGATGGTAGTGAAGTTTCAAAAATTGTGCATATTCATGAAAGAGAAATCACTTTTGAAGCTAATATCTATGAAAATGTAAAACATCAAAGTGTTTCTCTTTATGAAGAAGGTCTTCTATCGAAGGAACTTTCTCCACTAATTGTGAGTGGTGAACAGGTTAGAATATTTGCTACAGAAAAAACATCACAAAAGCTTAGTCAGAATACTTATAAGCTTAATCAAAAAATGACTCTTCTAGGAGGAAGACAATATCTGGAAGTGAATCACTTGGATGAGCCCGTTTTTGTGGGTTATCGTGATAATGCCAAAATTATTCTACCTTCGGAGAACTTCATCAGCTTTGTTCTTTCAA
>DATGND010000139.1:0-4138 GCA_035306925.1 Bacteriovoracaceae bacterium
GAAAGTATCCTCAATTTATCTGGCTCTCAGAAAACAAAGGCTGGATTTTTACATTTAGTATCACCATGCTGATGCTGTCTTTTTTCATGCAAAGATTATCAGTGAAAAAGGATTGTGAGGACGGCTATTGTGAAGTCACTAAATCCTGGGCAACTCCAGTGTGGTGGGTGACCCTTTCCATAAATATATTTGGTTTGTTTTGGGCCTATATTTTGCCGCAACTCATTTAAATTTCAATCAAATATTTATTCAAACATTTGATTGAAATTTTCAATCGTTCGATTTAAAGTATGGGGATGTCATTACCAAACATGAGCGAGATCAGTGATACTCGCTCACTCATCCTTAACGCTGCTATCGAATTATTCGTTGATCATAACTACGATGCTGTTAGCGTTCGTCAAATTGCCCAAGCAGCAAATTGCCATCTGGGTTCTATTTCTTATCACTTTGGTGGTAAGGAAAAGCTTTACGAAGCTTGTTTTGACTCTCTGGACTTTAGCGAGTTTTTTAAGTGTTTGTCCTTACTCGATGAAGCGGAAAGTAATCTTGAGTTCTCTTCTAAGTTAGAGGGCTTTATTTACGATGCTGGACTATTCGCTTTAAAAAATAGAAAGGTCTTATGTCTCTATTTCAAAGAGACTTACTCTCAAACTCCACGAATAAAAGATATTAGAAGTAGAGTGCAGGAACCTGCGCTAAAGCATATTTCACTTTATTTTCAAAAAGCTAAGGATAAAGGAATCGTTCGAGAGGATTTGAATGTTTCATTCTTGGTACGTACTCTATTGACCATAATACAAACAGAGTTTGTCTTCAAGCCATCGTCTATTCATGAGCTCAAAATAATATCAAAAGAATTTATAAATTTATGTAACAGGAGTATCTATGTATCGTAAGTTTCTCGCAGTTACTCTTTTACTCTTTGGACAGCTTTCTTGGGCCCAGGGATTAAAAGGATTAACAGAAGCTGATGTCGTCAAACTTGCTTTAGAGCGAAACGAGATTAATGCCATTACCAAAAATCAAATTGAACAGGCAGAAAATCGTTATAAGAAAGCTCGCTCTTATCTTTTCCCAACTTTGAATGCAAATGCCTCCATTCAAAAGTTCTACGTCCTTCCTGAAAAGAGATTACCGGGAGGGATGAGAATTGATGGTGCTGAGTTTACTCTTACTCAGCCAATCTACACCTTTGGACGTTTATCTTCTGGTGTAAGAATGGCCGAGCTTGATAGAGAGCTGACGGTGAACTCATCGAAAGCAACAGTGGGAGAAATTAAAAAAGCGGCTAAGGCCCTTTATTATTCAGCGGCTTTTAATAAGTACCTCCTTGAGATTGCACAAGAGTCTTTAAGGAATGCTAATAACAATAAGAAAGCTCTCGAAGAACGTGTGCAATTTGGTCGTATTAATCAGAATGATAACATCAAGATGCAAGCAGACGTCGCCGGTCGTGAACCTCTCCTCTTTGAAGCACAAAAAGGTTATCAAGCAGCTCTAGAGGATCTTTCTTATTTCCTCGACACAAGGGTTGAAAGTATTCAAGACATTGATCCCAAAGTATTAGATCAGGAACCTAAATCACTTAATGAAGTTTCGGCTACATCATTAGTTGATGTAAGAAATGCAGCTAAGCAAGTAGAGTTAGCAGCAGCTCAAGAAACTGTTGCTAAAAGAGATTATCTTCCAACAATTTCTGCTTTTGCTTCGTATATGCCAAAGCACACTAATCTAGGTAGCTCAATTCCTGGAGTACTCCTCGTTGATACAGCTGTTATTGGTGTACGTATGGATATGGAAATTCCAATAGGGGGCGCTAAGACCTATGAGAAAAGAGAGAAGGTGTTGGCCAAAACCAATGCTGACCTCAACCTTAAACGTGTTACTCGAGAGGTCACTCAGAAACAGAAATCTCTCATACAGCAATACGAGAACCTTATTGATAAAAGAAAATCTCTTCGTCGTGCAATTACACTTGCGGACCGTTCTTATAAAGTGGCACTGGCTTCTTTTAAAAATGGTAATGTCAGCCAACTTCAGCTCAACGATGCAGAGATGCTTCTTACATCCAATAAGATCTCTTATGCACAGAACCTTCTTGCCATGAAGATGATTGAACTAGATCTAGAAAGATTACAGATACAAGGAAACTAATATGAAGGGAATTATTGCAATTATAGTTATACTTGCAGTGTATGCAGGGGCCCTTTTATGGAAGGGAGCAGAAGTAGATAGAAAGAGAGCAATGACTTATCCTTCTATTTACGAATTACATAAAGAAAATGGTGTTCCTGTTTTTACTGAAAAAGTTGTTCGTGGAAAGTTTCAACAGTTTTTAACTTTGACCGGGCGATTTCATGAAGGAGTCTTTAAAGCAAGTGTTACTCCACAGGATAGTGCCAAAGTGAAGGTCGGCCAGGAAGCTATCGCTGAAGTTGGAGAAAATAAAAAGAAACTTATCGGAGTTGTGTCGCGAGTTGCTTCAAGGGCCAACTTATTATCTGGTCTTATTGAAGTAGAAATTCGTTTCCCCCAGCATAAGGATCTTAAAGGATATTTCACAGCTGATGTAACTTATCAGTCGAAGAATAATGTGGTTATTGTGACTCGTGATTCGGTCAATCTTAGAGAAGAAAAGCCATTTGTTTATATTGTGAATGGTGACGTTCTAAAGAAACAAGAAGTGAAACTTGGAGAATCCAATGCTCATTACTATGAGATTTTAGCAGGTCTTCAAGGTGGTGAAGAGATCGTTTCAAGTGACTCTCGTAATTTAAGAGATGAATTAAAGATTAAAGTAGTGAATGGATTAAGGGATAACCTATGATTGAATTATTTATTCGACGTCCGGCCATGACGATCATGTTTGTGGCCGTGTTTATGGTACTCGGTTTTGTATCAATCGGTAAGATGATTATCGAACCAACTCCAAAAGTTGAGTTCCCGCTTGTGACGATTGAAACAATTTATCCAGGTGCTTCTCCTGATGAAATTGAAACGCAGATTCTTAAGAAAATTGAGGATGCGATTTCAGAAGTTTCAATGATCAAATCAATGAAGTCTGATGCTCGTGAAAACTATGGGATCGTTCTTGTTGAGTTCTTGATTGAAGCGGATGTTAACGTAAAGTCCATTGAGGTAAAAGATAAGGTAGAGGCGATCCTCAATGACTTACCAAGTGCTGCCGAACGGCCGATTATTGCTAAGTTTGACCCTCTCTTACAACCCATTTCAGTTCTGGTTCTCACTTCAGATAAGCACAGCTTAACTGATCTTTATGAGTATGCTGATAAGAAACTTAAAAACATTCTGACTTCTATTAATGGAGTAGCCTCTGTTGATATCTCAGGGGGACGTGAGAGACAAATTAACGTTTGGCTTGATAATAACCTCCTTATTAAAAACTATCTTTCTATCGAAGACGTTCTTCGTGCGATGAAAGAGAAAAACCTGAACGTTCCAGGAGGTTCTATTGACCGAAAGGAAAACAAAGTTAACGTTCGTTTTATAGGGGAGTTTACTTCAGTAGAAGATATCGGTGAGCTTGCTGTCACTTCTCGTGAAGGACGCGTTTATAAACTAAAAAATCTTGGTCGTATTGAAGATGGCCATAAAGAAGTTGAAAGCAATGCTCGCTTTAATAGTGAAGACGTTGTTGGTATTGCTGTAAAAAAACAATCTGATGGTGACTCCGTAGGAATTGTTAAGACTCTTATGAGCCGTCTTCCAGATATTCAAAAAGAATTACCTGAAGGGATGAAGCTTGAGCTAGGGGTAGATACTACAGAGGTAACTCTTGACGATACTATTGCGACCGCTCAATCCATTGTTATGGGTATTATTCTCACGGTCTTAGTTATCCTTTTCTTTTTAGGAGACTGGCGAGGAGCAATCATCGCAGCGATCGTGATTCCAACAGCTATTCTTTCGACTTTTTTCCCAATGGCCCAGCAAGAGTTCTCTATTAATATGATGACACTTCTTGCCTTCGGTACCTGTCTAGGTACTCTTATTGCTAACGCTCTTCTTATTATTGAGAACGTCTATAAGCATCTGGGAATGGGAAAAGACCCTGAGAAAGCAACCGTTGATGGAACTAAAGAAGTTCTTCTTGCTGTTATTGCCGGTGCGGGAA
>DATGND010000140.1:0-5285 GCA_035306925.1 Bacteriovoracaceae bacterium
TGCTGCTTTCTCGTATGAACTTTGCCACCAGTAATTCAATATCATTGGGTCTCATTTTTAAGGGACTGATCTCTAGAGAAATACCACTGATTCGATAGTAGAAGTCTTCTCGAAAGTTCTTGGAAATAATCTTTTCTTGCAGGTCTTCACAAGTGGCAGTGATTAGAGTGAAGTCAATCTTTTGTGGTTTATTACTTCCTACAGGATAAAAGGTTTTTTCATCAATGGCCTTAAGAAGCTTTTGTTGCATGGATAAGGGCATGGTTCCCACTTCATCCAGGAAGAGAGTGCCCTTATGGGCAAGAGTGAGTTTTCCGACTCTCTCTTTATCTGCTCCTGTAAAGGCTCCTTTCACATGACCAAAGAGTTCTGATTCCAGAAGATTTTCTGGAACTTCAGCACAATTCAAATGAATAAGTTCACCACTAGGGCCAGAAATTTTATGAATAAGTTTTCCTAGATGGGATTTACCTACACCGGAAGGGCCAGTGATTAATATATGTCGATTAAGAAGATTAATTTGTGTGAGTCTGGTGATTTCTTCTTTGAGTATGGGATCATTCGTTACAAACTCATCTTCAAAGAAACGATCAATTTCTTTTTTCTTATCATTACTTAAAAGTTCGATATAGCGGGGAAGATCCACACGAATTTGCTGCTTTGAAAGAAAGTGTTGCGCTCCGAGGTTGTATGCCTTCTCTACAAATTCTTCATCCTGATGAGAGCTTATGACAATGCATTGGGCCCCTTTCAGACGAATAAGAGGGAGCAATTCTAAAGAAATTCCATCACCTAGTTCGATATCCGTAATAACGATATCATAATGGTTTTGGGTGATAAGAGTCTTGGCCTCTTTAAAAGAAGAGGCTTCTTCTAAAAGTCCATACTGAGAAAGAATATCTAAGAAATGTAAGCGAAGATATTTGTCATCTTCTATGATAAGTATTCTTTTTGTCATGGCGAAAAATTTAATTCGGAATTAGAATTAAACCAAGTGCCGTATTCGGAATCCGAATTTTTTACAGGGAAAGCTAAAGATATGAATGTAAATATTTTTGAAGACGAAAATTTAGCATCTCTTAAGGCTGCCGAGCTTCTTCATCAGCAGATCGTTAAGAAACCTTCTTCAACTATTGGACTTGCTACAGGAAACACCATGAATGGTGTGTATGAAGCCTTTAAGGTTCTGGTGAAGAGCAATCAAACGGACTTATCACAAGTGCGATTCGTGATGCTTGATGAGTATTGGGATATTGATATAAATCATCCTGCAAGCTTTAAATCATATCTTCTAAGGGCACTTGATGGCCTGGGCATCGAAGAGAGGCAATTTCATTTTCATCGGGTAGATCTTCCCCCTGATGAGGCTACTCGCTATTATGATCAATTGATTGAGGAGTTGGGTGGAATTGATTTACAACTTCTTGGTATTGGCCTTAATGGGCATATCGCTTTCAATGAACCAGGAACCTCATTTGATATAACGACACACGTGATTCGGCTTACAGAATCTACGATCACCGCTAATCAAAAAGATTTTAAAGGGGCTTTCCCCACTATGGCCATCACCATGGGGATTAAAAACATTCTTGATGCCAAATCCATTGTGATGATTGTGCTAGGAGAGAGTAAGGCAGATATCACTAAACGCTTTCTACAAGGAGAGGTAAGTGAATCCTGTCCTGCAAGTATTCTGCAAAAGCATGATCATGTAAAAATCATCTTGGACAAAAAAGCCGCTCAAAAAATTGAAGAAAGGTCTTTAGCATAATCCAGGATTTGCGCTGGTAGAGAATAGAGTTCTCCATCTTTCACTTGATAGCCCTGATAAAGACTTCCAAAAGCAAATTGTGGAGCGGAAGATCCTAGAGAGGAAACTTTTTCGGCTCCTCTTCTCACATTGTTAACTAAGTTGGCCGCGAGTCTTAGGTGATAAGGATTTCTTTGAATTTCACCAGTGTGTTTAGTGAGTGCTTCAAATTGTTTTATAAATGTTTCTTTGGTTACTTCAATTAAAAGATTGGGATTTTCCAGTTCTCCCCAAAATTCACTTTCAAGATAGAGACCATTGAACTTGATACTCTTTATAACATCACGAGCAAGTTCCCCTGCTTTGATGTGAGTAGGGTGATGGTCTTTAAGATGAGGGGCAATGATGAGATCAATTTGTTCACTTTGGATAAGTTGTATTAATTTCTCTTTTTTCTTTTCATCCTCATCTAAAATTTCGGGATGAAAATCCAAAGTAGAGCACGCGTCTAAAAACTCCTGGGCCCTTTCTTTTTGACGAGCGGTATTGGAGCCTAAGCTGAAAGCACAGGCGATGACTTTGCTGTTATTTTCGATTTTAAGTCTAAGAGCAAACGGACCCATCAGGCACTCATCATCAGGATGAGGAGCAAGAATCAGAGCAGTTTTAGAGTGCTGAACTTTGGGAGTAGAGGAGTTGATCGAAAAAATAGTTTGATAGAAATTGATAAAGCTTTGTGCTGTCGTTTTCATATTAAAGACGAGTAAGAGTCGTTAATACATAACAAAAAGCAAGAAGGATCAAGACTGATCTAATCATAATTTCCTCAAGGATTTTTTCAAAACTTAGTTATACTTTGACTCTAAAGCAAGAAGAGGGGAGTCGTCTAGATGCCAAAATCACGACACCTAGACGGTAAGAATTAATGAATTTAATCAGTTACGTTTATAGTCATCCTGTAGGCGCACGATATCATCTTCACCTAAGTAGTTTCCGACTTGTGCTTCAATAATAACCAGTTCGCTGTCCTGGCGGTTTTCCAGGCGATGCTTGGCCTCTTTGGGGATATAAGTTGATTCATTGGTATTAAGATCAAAAGTCTTATCTCCCACTGTAACAGTCGCAATACCTTTCACCACAATCCAGTGCTCTGAGCGGTGATGATGGTATTGAAGTGAAAGTTTAGCACCCGGATATACGGTGATCTGCTTCACTTTGTATCCAGGAGTATCATCAAGAACAGTGTAGGTTCCCCAAGGTCTGTGGGCCGTGGTGTGAACATTAGTCATTTCATGATTATGTTTTTTTACTTCTGCTACCAGGTCTTTTACTTTTTGAGTGGAACCTTTCTTAGCGATGACCAGAGCATCTTGAGTATCCACAATCATCAAGTCTTCGATGTCGATGGTGGAAATAAGTCTTTTATGAGAAATAACAAGGTTATTTTTAGAGCCAAGGTGAATAGTGGAACTCGCCTTGGTATTTCCATTACTATCCTTAGGAAGAGCTTCATAGAGAGAATCAAAAGAACCTAGATCGCTCCAGCCAATGTCACTAGGAACGACTTTAACGTTTTGGGATTTTTCCATGACAGCGTAGTCAATACTCTCAGAACGGATAGCCTTCATGTCTTCCATGTTAAGACGTGTAACACCATCTCTTCTGGCATTATTAAAACAAGCAAGACTTGCTTCATAGATATCAGGGGAGTGCTTCTTTAACTCCTCAAGATAGGTCTTAGCTTTAAAGCAGAACATACCTGAGTTCCAGAAGTAATTCCCTGCTTTAACGTATTCTTGAGCCGTCTTCTCATCAGGCTTTTCTTTAAAGGAAGTCACGTCAAATCCATTGGCCTCAATATAGCCGTAACCTGTTTCAGGGTAGGATGGTTTAATTCCGAAGGTGACCAGCTTATTATCTTTAGCGAGTTCAACGGCCTTACTGACAACTTCCTCATAAGCTCTTTGATTAGCAATAGTATGGTCAGATGGAACTACGAGAAGAATTTCTTCCGGATCTCTTGAGAGAGCAGCAAGAGCAATAGCGGGAGCTGTATTTCTTCCAGTAGGTTCTAGAATAAAGTGGGCATCTTTTTTGACTTTAACTTCTTCCCATTGATCAAGTCCTAAAAAATATTGTTCTTGATTGATGATGATGGAGAAAGAAGCGTTATCAAAAAAACTATTTCGTTGAATTGTATGTTGAAAGAGGGATGAATTATTAAAAAGCTTAACAAACTGCTTAGGAAAAAGTGTTCGTGATATGGGCCAGAGTCTAGTGCCTGAACCTCCGCAAAGGATGACAATATTCATAAATCCTCACAAATAAAATTTCAAATTCCTAGAGTAGCAGATGCTACCGTAAAGTAAATCAGCAGTCCGGTGATATCAACAATTGTTGTAATAGCGGGACTTGCCACGACTGCCGGGTCTCCTCCAAACTTCCTTACGATAAGAGGAAGAGAAGCTCCTATCACTGCGGAAGTCATAACCTGAATGGCAATGGCAATAGAGATAATAAAGGCCACATACTCAATAGTAAAAGCTTCAGGAAAACTTGCATGAAAAGAGAGGAAGGCAATCTTGACAAAAGTTAGTGCCGCCACACAAAAGGCCAGCATGAATGAAATCTTGGCCTCTTTGAAAATAATTTTCGGCCAGTCTTTGATGGTCATCTCGCCCAGGGAGAGGGCACGGATAACAACGGTTGCAGCTTGCGAGCCGGTGTTCCCGCCAGTCGCGGCCATCATTGGCATATACATGGCAAGAATGATGAAGCTTTCAAGGACACCTTGGTACTCGTTGATAATCATTCCAGAAAGAATTCCCACAGCAGCAAGTGACACAAGCCAGACCACCCGACGCTTGAAGTGTTGAATGGTAGGAGTAGTCAGATATTCCTCTCCATCTTCAGAGGGAATGATCCCCATGATTCTTTCAATATCCTCAGTGGCTTCTTTTTGAATAATGTCGATAGCTTCAACGTTGGAAACGATACCAACTAGCTGATCAAGAGAGTTAAGAACAGGAATGGCAGCAAGGTCATAGCGGTCAATCTTTTGGGCCACGGACTCTCGGTCTTCATTAACTTCTGCAGAGACGAAGTGCTCATTCAGAAGGTCATTCACTTTGGTTTTAGGTTCGGCCAGGACCAAGTCCTTGAGTGTCACAAAACCTTTGAGCACCATGGAGTGATCAACCACGTAGATATAATAAATCATATCCTTGGAAGGAGCGTCTGTACGGATCTTCCCCAGTGCCTCTGTTGCTGTCATATCAGCAAAGATGGTGGCGAAGTCAGTGGTCATAATTCCACCCGCCGTCTCAGGAGGGTAGGCGGAAAGGATGATTACGTCTTCACGAGTTCTTTTATCCAGATAAGGCAGAAGTTCAATCTGTTCTTCTTGATCTAGTTCTTGATATAAATCCGCCCGGATATCCGAGTACATTTGTCCAAAAATCTTGGCGAACTTCTTCTTCGGAAGCTTCTTAAAGAGCTTCAATTGAAGATCGAGAGAAAAGTCTGAAAAGATACG
>DATGND010000141.1:0-2205 GCA_035306925.1 Bacteriovoracaceae bacterium
AAGAACTTGATCTATCTCTTTGAACTTTTTTTCATCATCAGTCTCTGCGATACGGAGGGGTTCCCCGTAAAAATTTCGGGCAACACGATTGACGATAAAGCCTGGCGAATCTTTACAGTGAGCGGGAACTTTTCCTTTCGATTCGAACCAGTGATAGAGATCTTCAGCGAGAGTTTTATCAGTATGGGTTGAAGATATAATCTCAACCAGTTTCATGACAGGAGCAGGATTGAAAAAATGAAGACCAAGAAAGTTCTTCTTGCGCTCATTACTTATAGCTTCTCCCATTAAATCAATAGGAAAACTTGAAGTATTCGATGCAATGACCGTTTCAGGTTTCATCTTTTGATCGAGTTCTTTAAATAAAGATTTTTTTACTTCTAAATTTTCAATGATGGCTTCAATCACAAGATCATAGTCATTATCCATCTCTTCCTTTGAAATATAGGAGATGATTTCTAAAAGAGATTGAGTAAGGCTTTGATCCAGATTATTTTTTGTGGCCCATCTATAGGTTTGATCCGTACAGTATTTCTTAGCGCGTTCCAGTTGATCAGGAGAAGCATCAACAAGATGAACCTGAACTCCCAGGCTACTAAACCACCAGGCGATGCCGGAACCCATAGTTCCGGCGCCTATAACTAAAACTTTGTTGATATTCATACTGTGTAGGTGAGAGGTTGTTCAGCTTCGTTGTACTCAGGAATAGTTAATCCCCAAGCATCACATTTTTCTTTGATTTCTTTTACAAAGGCATCTCTTACTTCGGCGTTAGTCCTCTTCTTAAGACCAAGACGAATATAAACATCATTTCTTGCAGCATTTTCTGAACGTCCAAAAACGTTCATTACTCTTGGCCACCATAGGTTTAAACGCTCTTGTAGGAAAGGTTTTGTCTTAGGATCTTCAGCGAGGGCCTTAACAGTTTTATCTCCATGAGCAAGGTGCATGTGCTCTTCCTTACAGATGGTTCCGATAGCATTTTTCCAAGGAATAAAACTTGAATCAAGAGTATCTTCCAGCTGGTGTCCAGCTGCTCTATCCATTAGGAAATTGAATAGACAGAAATCTTCCCAGTAAGTAATAGGGTAGTAAAAGATATTAACTCTTTTATCCTTTTTCACACGAGAGAAACCAATGTTGGCAAGATCATCAGGAATTCTCCAGTCAAAGTCATGGGCAAGCATATGCTCATGAGTCTTTTCTCCTAAATCATCAAGAATTTTATAGATAACGTGAGCGTGTCTCATCTCATCTTTAACAATTTGAGCAACAAGAACTCTTTCATGAGCATTAGGAGCTTTGGCGATCCAAGGCATATAACCAAGTCCACCAGCGTACTCGGAATCTGCCTGCATCCAAAGAAGATTTAAAAGATTTTTTCTATAAATCTCTGGCATGTCTGATTTGGCATCAAATGTTTTTCCATTTTTAATCTCTTCAAATAGAGCAAGGTCCTGTTCAGTGTATTGATTCATAAAGACTCCTTATCGTCCTGTAAATTGTGGTTTTCTTTTTTCTAAGAAGGCCCGTACACCTTCTTTATAATCCTCACTGAAACCAAGAAAACGCTGAGTTGCTTTTTCTTGTTCAAGAGTTTGTTCAAAGCTTAAATCCATAGCTGCTTTTAAATTCTTCTTCACCATCTTCACAGCAAGAGGAGCAAGAGCATTGACTTGAGAAGCTATTTCCATGGCCCTCTCAAATGGAGAAGGAGAGATCTCATTGATAAAATTGAACTGAAGCATTTTCTCGGAAAGAAGTGGTTTACCTAGCAGAGCAAACTCTAAGGCTTTAGAATAGCCAAGATTTTGCGTCAACAGAGAAGATAACCCAGCATCAGGAGCAAGTCCGATTTGGGTAAAGCCGCTGATGAACTTCACTTCAGGTAAGGCAATCTTAATATCACAGTTAAGGGCCATGGATAGACCGGCACCAGCGCAAACCCCATTGATGGCTGCGATCACCAACTTCTCTGAATTTCTGATGGCAGTCATCAAAGGATTCCATTCTTCTTCCAGAGTTTTTCCCAGGTCTACTTTTTCATTAGGATCATTAACTGTGCGGTCATTTAAATCCTGTCCTGAACAGAAGGCTTTCCCTTTGGCCGTAAGAATAATAGAACGGATATTTTCATCCTTGTTGGCCTCTTTGATGGCCTTGATGATCTCAAACTTTGAATCACGATTAAGAGCATTGTAAACA
>DATGND010000142.1:0-12825 GCA_035306925.1 Bacteriovoracaceae bacterium
CAGGTGCTACTTTAACGATGGTTGGAGTAGAAGGAACTTTTCACTTCTGGTTATCAGAAATGGGATATGGAAAATTTCTGGAAAATTTCAGAGCTCAAAATCAAGTAGCTCAAGCTGAGGTTTCAAATGAAAACTAAAGAATTACTTTTTGATCCTATTGCAAAAAATAACCCGATTGCTCTTCAAGTTCTTGGTATTTGTTCAGCACTAGCTGTAACGAGTCAGCTTAAGCAAGCAGTGATCATGGGACTTGCAGTTACTCTGGTAACAGGAGTTTCTTCAATGATGGTTTCTTTCATGAGAAACCAGATCCCAAACTCTATTCGTATTATTGCTCAGATGACAGTTATCGCTTCGGCGGTGATAGTAGCTGACCAAGTCCTAAAAGCTTTCGTTTACGATGTTTCTAAGCAAATGTCGGTGTATATCGGACTCATTATTACGAACTGTATTGTGATGGGACGTACTGAAGGTTTCGCTATGAAGAACACTCCAGTGGCATCCTTCCTTGATGGGGTTGGAAATGGTCTTGGATATGCTGTACTTCTTATCTTAGTTGGTATTATCCGTGAGCTTTTTGGTTCAGGGAAATTATTTGGAATTTCGATTCTCCCTCTTACAACTGAGGGTGGATGGTATCAATCAAATGGTCTTCTTCTTCTTCCTCCAAGTGCCTTCTTTATTATTGGGCTTATTATTTGGGGATTAAGAACATGGAAGCCTGAACAAGTTGAAAAAGAATAAGAGGGATTTATGTTAGAAGAATATCTAAGTTTATTTGTTAAATCAGTATTTATCGAAAACATGGCCCTCGCTTTCTTCCTAGGAATGTGTACATTCCTGGCCCTTTCAAAGAAAGTTGATACGGCAATTGGTCTAGGTATCGCAGTGATCGTTGTTCAAGTTGTAACAGTTCCTGTTAACAACCTTGTTTTCAACTACCTTCTAAAACCAGGAGCTCTTGCTTGGGCAGGTCTTCCGGATACAGATCTTTCGTTTCTAGGGTTGATCTCGTACATTGGAGTGATTGCAGCGATTGTTCAAATTCTTGAGATGGTACTTGATAAGTATGTTCCAAGCCTCTACAACGCTCTAAAGATTTTCCTTCCGCTGATCACAGTGAACTGTGCCATCATGGGAGGATCTCTTTTCATGGTAGAGAGATCTTATGATCTCGGCCAATCTGTCGTATATGCAGCAGGTTCAGGTTTTGGTTGGGCATTAGCTCTTGTGGCTCTTGCCGGGATCCGTGAAAAGATGTCCTATTCTGACGTTCCAGCAGGTCTTCGTGGATTAGGTATTACGTTCATCACTGTTGGGCTTATGGCCATTGTGTTCATGGCATTTGCGGGAATTCAACTTTAAGGGATCATTATGAGCGAAATTTTATTATCAGTAGGAATGTTTACGGCAGTGATCCTTCTTCTTGTGGTGATTATTCTCATCGCAAGATCTAAGCTTGTTTCTGCCGGGAAAATTAAAATAAATATTAACGGTGAAAAAGACATCGAAATCCAAGGTGGAGGAAAACTTCTTACAGCTCTAGCTGCAGAGAAAATTTTCTTATCTTCAGCTTGTGGTGGTGGTGGTTCTTGTGGTCAGTGTAAAGCCATTGTTCACTCTGGCGGTGGAGATATTCTTCCAACAGAACTTTCTCATATTACAAAAAGAGAAGCTCGTGAGGGTATGCGCCTTGCTTGCCAGGTAACTTGTAAACAGGACATGAAAATTGAAGTACCTGAAGAGGTATTCGGTGTTAGAAAATGGAAGTGTAAAGTTCGTTCAAATAATAACGTTGCTACTTTCATTAAAGAGCTTGTTCTTGAATTACCTCCTGGTGAATCAGTTCCTTTCCGAGCTGGTGGTTTTATTCAAATTGAGCGTCCACCAGGTCTAACAATTGATTTTAAAGATTTTGATGTTGCTGAAAAGTATCGTGAAGATTGGGATAAGTTCAATCTATGGAGATATAAGTCTTACGTTCCTGATGAGACAGTTCGTGCTTACTCTATGGCCAACTATCCTGAAGAGCACGGAATCATCATGCTTAACGTGCGTATTGCAACTCCACATCCAAAAGCTCCGGAGAATATTCCTCCTGGTAAGATGTCTTCTTACATCTTTAACCTTAAGCCAGGTGATGAAGTAACGATTTCTGGTCCATTCGGAGAATTCTTCGCTCGTGATACGAAAAAAGAAATGATCTTCGTTGGTGGTGGTGCAGGTATGGCGCCAATGCGTTCACATATCTTTGACCAGTTCAAGCGTCTTAAAACTGATCGTAAAGTATCTTTCTGGTACGGTGCTCGTTCAGTTCGAGAGATGTTCTATGTTGATGATTTCAACAGCATTCAGGCTGAGTTCCCTAACTTCCAATGGCACGTAGCTCTTTCTGAGCCACTTCCTGAGGATAACTGGACTGGATACACTGGATTTATTCACAACGTTCTTTATGAACAATACTTGAAAGATCATCCGGCTCCAGAAGATTGTGAGTACTACCTATGTGGACCTCCAATCATGAACCAATCTGTTATTAACATGCTTCTTTCTCTTGGAGTAGAGAGAGAAGATATCATGCTCGATGACTTTGGTGGCTAATCAAACATACTCAACCCTCTGGACTTCAATGTTCAGAGGGTTTTTTCTTTTTACTCTCTTTCTTTTTTCTGCCTGTTCAGACAGAACTCCCCAGATTCATTCTTTAAATGGCGAGGTCTTTGGTTCTTACTACATCGTTAAATGGGTAGGGGAAGCAAATCGTACGCTTGTTCAAGAACAATTAAATCAGCTTTTTAAAGAAATGAATGATGAGTTTTCAAATTATCAAAAGGACTCCATGGTGAGTTCATTTAATAATCTGAAAGCTAATGAAAAGATGAAAGTATCTCCACGTTTTATTGAGATGCTTGAGTTCTGTAAGAAAATGAATCAACTCACAGGTGGCGCCTTTGATCCCACACTAAGACCTGTCATTAAGATTTGGGGATTCGGTGGAGGAAGTCAAAAAGTTAAAAAGTCACCAAGTGAGGAAGAGATTAAAACAGCTCTTACTAAAACTGGTATCAGAAATATTCAGTGGGATACTAAGAAGAATGAAGTCTGGAAACTCATTGATGAAGTTGAAATTGATACTAACGCCTTTGTTCCAGGGTGGGCCGCAGATTTAATGGGGGCCATTCTGGAAGAGAATAAACTCAAGAACTATATGATCGACATCTCCGGTGAGTTTTTAGTAAAGGGTGAAAAAGGAATTAACAGTCCTTGGATCATTGGTATTGAAAGGCCATCCAGAGAGAAGGGGAAGGGTATTCAAGTTGCTCTTAAAATGAGGGATAAGTCGATTGCTACTTCAGGGAACTATCGTCAATTTTTTACTGAAAATGGGGTAAGAAGATCTCACATTATTGACCCTAGAACAGGCAGGCCAGTCGAACATCAAATTGCTTCTGCAACAGTCATAGGCCCTAGTGCATTGGAGACAGATAGTTGGGGAACGGCCTTTATGGTCTTAGGCAATGAAGGACTGGAGATTGCCGAACAACATGGGTTGAAGGTGCTGCTTCTTGAAGCCGTAAGGCCAGGCGAGTATAGAGAGCTATCCAATAAAGCTATGAAAGATTACTTAAAAGTAAATCAAGTACATCTTTAATCAGCAACACTCCAAACAAAATAAACACAATTGAAAAGAGATAATTAATTTTTCTACTTTGTCTGAAGTAATACTCTTGCAATTTTTTACGGGAAAGAGTGAGGCTGACCAGGCTGAACCATAGAATCGTTAGTAACACCATTCCGGCAATGAGAGTAGCAAGAGTTGAAATACTAGTATCAGGCTTCACTTGAGTCGTGATGAGGCCAATAGTGAAAAGAGATGCCTTAGGATTTAGAAGATTAGTTAATAAGCCTTCAAAGTAAGGAGCCTTTGCAGTAGAACTTTTAAGGTCGACAACAAATTTAGTTTCATTGGCAGGCCAAGATTTAATTCCAAGGTAAATCAAGTAAAGAGAGCCTGGAAGGCCTAAAAAAGGGATAAATTCCTGAGAAAATTGGCCAGCTCCTTGAATGATAATTAAGGCTAAAAAGGCATGAAAAAAGATGCCTGTTCCAAAGCCCAATGAGCTAAGTATTCCAGATTTCATACCTGAGCTCACTGTGTTTCTGAGTGTCAAGACCAGGTCTGGCCCGGGTGAAACAAGGGCCACACATTGAACTGCTAAGAGTGTAGAAATTAGTTTTATATCCATTGTGATGGTATTATAGTGCCCATCATAAGGCATTTGCCAATGGAGTTTCTTATGGAAATTTTAATTTTTACTGCCGGAGCATTTTTAGGAGCCGTACTTATAATGTCGGTAGGGGTTATTTTTAAAAGAAAACCTATTACTGGATCATGCGGTGGAATCGCAAACCTGATGGGAAGCTGTGATGTTTGTGATATGAAATCGGAATGTATCGAAAAAAACAAACATCAGTGTGATGATGAGGGTTGTGAAGATTAAATATTGGCCGTGATCTGGAGAACTTCTTCCACCTGAGAAATAATCTGTTGTCGATTGAAGGGTTTAACGATGATGTTTTTAACCCCTAGGTTGATTGCTTTTAACACATCTTCTTGTTCCAAATATCCTGATATAAGAATGATCTTTGTCTTTTGAAACTTCAATGAACTTCTAAGCATTTCAATATACTCAAGTCCTGGTTTACCAGGCATAACGTGATCAATGATCATGAGATCAAATTCCTGGTTTAAGCATTTTTGAGATGCCTGTAGAACGTTGGGAGCGATAATCACGGAGTTAAATGAAAAAGCTGATTGAAGGAAAATTTTAATGAGCTCACCAATTTTTTCCTCATCATCAACAACCAGCACATTCATGTTGTTTATCGATTTACTGCTCATTCGTTGCTAATCCCTTAACTGCTGAATTGATAATTCGTACAATTTCTTCCTTATGAAATGGTTTGAGGATAACCCCACTAATTTTGTACTTATTTTTATCGGCATTATACTTCTCAATATTTTGTGAACCCGTCATGTAATAAATAGGTCCGAGAAAACCCTTTAATCTCGCTTGCTTAGCGAACTGGGAACCATTCATCGAAGGCATCGTATAGTCCGTTAGAATGATATCGATATTGGCCTTTTCCAAGAGATCCAGTGCTTCTTCCGGGCTAGAGGAGCCGATAATATAGTGTCCCGTTTCCTCTAAAAAACCACTCATGAGATTAAGGATAAGAGCTTCATTATCCAGAATCAGAATTCGTTTTTTAAGATCATCAATTTGAAAGAAGTCTGTTCTTGAATAGCTATATTTTTCAATGGATGGAAGACTGATCAGAAAATGGGCCCCTTGAGGGGAGTCGATATATTGAATTGAACCCTGATGAGATTCAATAATTTTTGCACTAATAGATAGCCCTAGGCCCGTGCCTTTGCCCGTTTCTTTCGTTGTACTAAAAGGTTTAAAGAGATCACCTTTAAGATGCTCAGGAATGCCTGGCCCATTATCTTGAATATGGATGAGCACCTGATGATCTTTTAATTCAAAGCTAATCTTTATTGTTGGATTTTTAGTTTGTGATTCGATAAGAGCATCATAAGAGTTTTTAATAAAATTTAAAAAGACCTGTTCAAGCTTAAGGCCGTTGGCCAGTACGATTGCATTTTCGCAGTTATCGATATGAAGAGTGATCTCTTCTTTTTCTTGTCCTTTCACCCAGCGGTGAGCATTTTCAATGATTGTTAAAAGGTTGCAGTACTCTTTTTTATCTTCTTTTTTGTGTAGGAAAGATTTCATATTTCTGATGATCTGATTGACTCGATCAAGAGAATCCTGAATGGTAGTGGCCGTAAGTTTTAAGAAATCAATTTTGGCCATGGGATCACTTGAAGATAAGCCTTCATTGAGAAGTTCACAATGTCCGGAAGCGATAGTTAAAGGGTTATTGATTTCATGGGAAATGTTGGCCGTAAGTTCTCCTAGAGTGGAGAGTTTATCGGCCTGGATAATTTGTTCGTGGGTTTTTCTTAATTCTTCGACCTGATCTCTATACTTGTTATGAAGGTTATGCTCGATTGTTTTATCCTGGAAAATAATAATGAATCGATTCCCTTCAGGTGTTTCCACTGGAAAAACTTTTAATATAACAAAGTAGGTTACCGGTTCATGGAAGAGTGTAATTTGAATTTCAGGGGAAAGATTGACTTCAAAACTTAAAAGAGATTTATCAACCCACTCTGAAATATCAAAATCATCGGCACGAAAAATTTCTTCCAGATATTTTTTTTGCTTCAATAATCTTGGTGAAAGTTTGAAAAAACTTATGGCCTGGTGATTGAAGTAAGTGATCTGACCTTTGATATCAAGTCCGATAGCTGCATCAAAGATGTGATCAAAAGTATTTAACATCTCTATTTCCCTAAAAAGTTAAAATAACTAGCTTCCAGTGCATCAAACTCCATCTCATTACCGCAATCAGGGCAATTTACCTTAGGGGCTTTTTTATTTTTCACATCACTGCTCATAATATGAGATTTTCTTTCTTGGTCACATTCTTCGCAGTAGTAGGGAGCGTAAAAACTTTTTAGTCTGCTTCCCGGACGAATAAAACCATGAACCATATTGATCTGTTCAATAATGATTTGTGGGCAGTTTTCATATTGAACTGATTCACAGGAGAGTTGATCTAAAAATTTGATCCATTCTCTGATTCCGCAAGAATTAATCAACTCCACTTGATTGAAATCAAAGTTAATGTGGGAAGCTTTTGTTTCTAAAATTTCAGATAGGTCAGCATCTTCGTCAATACTGCCAATAAGTTGTACGTTTAAAACTCCATCAGTGAGTTTTTTGTTAATCGTGAGTCTTTTCACTTATTACCTCTTCAAAAAAATGAAATGATCTGATTCTATTTTTATATTTTAGGAACCGTTTATTTTTATCAATAATACAGATAACTTCTGTTCGATAATTTCTTTTAAGATTTACAATCAATTGATTGGAATGAAGATAGGTGAGGTACAGCCCAAGACCTGCACCATCTTTTTTATCAAGAGGAGTCTTCTCAATGAAGCTTCTTACCAGATTCTGAATAAGTAAATCATGGGTCAGTTCTCCAAAGGAATCCTGAACAGAGAGAGCAACGCCTTTTTCATTGGCCCCTAAAGTGGCCTGAACCAGTTCAGCCCCTTTAAGAAAGACCGGGGACTTTCTATCTTGAGTATCTAGACCCTTTTCCAGTCTCTTCTTATTAGGTCCTTTATATAAAGAATTTGAAAGAAGCTCATTGGCCATCAGGCGAAGATAGTCAGTAGGGGATGAGAAATAACCATCAAACTGAAAGTGACTTAATTCTTCTGTGATTTTCTCATGGATGTTAAAGGAATCGGAAAAAGAAATATTCCTTTCCTGAAGGTCCTCTCCAAAATAATGTTTAACTCCCCAGATTTGCTGTGTCGTCAATTTCTTTAAATTATCCACTATTTCGTTGAGATAAATTTCAGGGTTCTTTCCAATCAGGTGATGTATTTTGTATTGATGAATAAGCTTTACGTTTTCTTCATCACTTAAATCTGAAATAACAAAAGTTTTTGGAGTGACATGAACCCGACCTTCAACAACATTAGCGATATCGGTAATGACAAACTCTGTATTTTCGCTGAAATCAGAAATATTGAATTGTTTTTCAAGGAAATCTTGAACTTCTTGTTTATAATCGTCGGGAAGGAGAAGAGAAACTTGATTCATGAATTTACCTTGAAAGTTAGAATTGTATAGTCATCATCCTGTTTTGAGTCTTTTACAAAATCTTCCAAAGAGCACATAATTGAAGTGAGTAGTGGTTGACTGGCAAATTTGAAGTTATCAAGAATCACTTTAATAAATCTTCTTTCTCCCCAGCGTTTCCCTTCGGTGTTTGTCGCTTCAATTATACCATCGGTATAAAAGATTATTGTATCATGAGGTTTTAATTGAATGGTCTCATTTTGGTATTGTGCACTCTCACGCTCTCCCAGTCGTGGCCCGTTAGGTCCTTGTAAAGGCATAATGTCACTCTTTTCAAGTGTTTGAAGAGAGGAGTTAAATAATAGAGGAAGGGGATGAGAAGCATTGGCATAGGTGAGCTTATTGCTTTCCAGCTCTAATATGGCAACAAAGCAGGTCACTTGAATTTCTTTACCTGCTCCTAATACGGCCTGGTTCATGAAGCGAAGAATTTCATCAGGACGATTAATAAGATCAGGCCTTGATTCTAAGAGGAAGGTCAGAGAAGTTTTACAACAATTCATTGTCGCTGTTAAAAGGGCGGCAGGTACACCATGGCCGGTAGCATCTGCTATGAAAAATATTTTATGAGTAGGCGTGTGATAAACTCCCCACCAATCTCCACCACATTCACTGGCCGGAAGATAGTGAGCAAAAAAACTTAGTTTATTATCTTCATAGGAAGGTTCTGGAAAAAAAGAAGATTGCACTAAATGAGCAACAGCTACTTCATTTTCCAATCGAGCCTTCTCTTTCATCTCTTCAATGTAGTGTCCAATTTGTTGAGACATATTGTTGATAGAAGAGGTAAGAGCACTTACTTCATCACTTCCAGTAACTTTTAGCCGAGAATGAAAATCTCCAGCAGCAATTTTTTGTGTATGGTTAAAGAGAGCTTCTAGCTGACGAGTCAATGGTCTTACTAAGAAAACGGAAAGAATCAGGCAAAGACCGAGAATAAAAGTTCCGAAGAAAAGAGAGCGCTCAATTAATTCATTGGTAGCATTGAAGGCCAGATCATAAGGGATCATTGCCGAGATAACAAAATTAAACTCTGGATGATAAGAAAAGGAAAAAAGATATTTCTTTTTATTTAAGGTGATCTCTCTAACCGTTTCAAAAATGTTTTTAGAGTAGATATCCTGGAGAACAGCAGCTTTTTCTTCTTCTACAGGAGTTAAGTTCTCATTTAGCTGATAGAAGGAATTCTCATAGGGGATAATGAGATTTGTTTCAATAACTCCTTCTTCAAAGCCCAGGTCTTCTTTGGTGATAGGCCTGTCTTTTAAAAAGATTTTATTTTCTTCTACTCTTAATAGATTTGAGCTGACACGTATTTGATTTTCAAAAATAATTTTTTCTGTATTGGCCTTGGAAAGAAGAGCTTCATAAATGTAAGCGGATTTGTCTTCGCGAAAAATTTGAACAGCGAAGGTCACAAATATGGAGAGGCTCACCACCATCATAAAGGCGAGCAAAAGGAGAAGCTTGAGCTTCAAGGGGTATTTAACAGTTAAGTTCATGATTTGATTATAAACGGGATAGGGTGGTAAATTAAGCCTACCCTTTTTACCTACCCAGTAAGTTATTAGAATTAATTAATGTCATTAAAGAGAATAGACCTGCTCATGGGTCTCATAGGATTGATCTTAGTAGTTGCTAGTTCTTATCAACTAATTTCTAGTCATCGCCAACAAGGCGAAAGCGGTATTGCTTTGCTTGAAATGATCGATCAGACCGTGAAGACCAGACAAGGAACAGATCTCTTCTGGACGACTCCTTCTCAGGGAAGTGCTATTCAGGATAATCAATTAGTTTTTACGGCACAGAAGTCAGCGGCACGAGTAAGTTTTAAAGACGGTAACGTTATCGATATTAATGAGAATAGCTTGGTTCGTATTAAGTCGAGTAACCTAAATCTAGTTAAAGGGGAGCTGACTACTAAGCTTGCCGGTAATGATCTGGAAATTCAGGTTGGCGATCAGACCCTTAAGCTCAGATCAGATCAGGCCCAGGTGGCCATTCAGAAAGCTGGGGATAAGACTCTTATCGGGGTTGTTTCCGGTGAAGTGAATGTGATTGATCAGGAACAGAATTCAGTCAATGCTTCTCCTAATAATATTGTAGAGGTAGGAGAGGGGAAGCTTGAGGTAAAAGAGAGAATGGATATCACTCCTTTACCTCATGTCTCGCAAAGGTTTTATACCGCGGGTGATTCTTATCTGGTGAGATTTGGTGATTACCCTGGGCAAATTTTTATTACGAATGATGAGAATTTTAGAAAAGCTCGGTCTTTCAGAGTGGGAGAAAGACTCTCACCTGGTTCCTATTATTGGAGAGTCATCTCAGATACTCACGAATCTTTAATCTTTAACTTTGAAATCATTAAGGATTCTCCTCCTCAAGTCTATCGTCCAGAAGATGGCACCATTTTAAAGTTTAATTTACCGGCGAGTTTAAATCTTCAATGGGAAGTCACTGATCTTGAAACAGAGATTGAAGTCGTTCTTGATGAAGCGCCGATTGTTGAGAAAATCTTTAAGGGTAGCCTTTTACAATTAATGCTTGAGAAGGAAGGTCTTTATAAGTGGCGGGTGCGAAAGAAGTATCTTGATCATAAAGATTCGGTCTGGACTTCATGGCAAGAGTTTAGGGTTATAGATCTCAAAAAAGATCTTCCTCAGAACTTGTTGCCAGAGGAGTATGAAGTACAAACTTATGATCTTGAATCAGAGAAGGTGGAGTTCTCCTGGAACTATCCAGGAGAGGTCGTGATCTCGATTCGAGATGTTCAGGGGAACGCCGAAACATTCAGAGCTAAGGATAAATTTTCATGGAATATTTCTAGAGAAGGAGAATTCTTTGTAAAGGTTAAAGCTGCCGATAATCCTCTGGATGTCTGGACATCAGAATCTAGAGTCTTTGTTAAGGATCTTTCTCAAGAGAAAAACCTGGAAGTTTACACTGTTGAGCTCTCTCGCCCTGATCAGGATGTGAACTTTAGTTGGGAAGGTGAGAAAGGTGAATATCTATTTGAGCTTTCTCGCAGTCAGGACTTTAAAAACATTATTCTTTCAAGAAAGGTAAGTAACTCAGATATAAAAGTGAGTATTCCTGAAATTGGTTCTTACTATTGGAGAAGCCGCGTATTAGCGAATGGTCAGTGGAAGTCTTCAGCGCCTAAGAGAATTATTATCAGACCTACGCCGGCACCGCAAAGACCGAAGAGCTTACCTGAGTTAAAGTTACCGCTCAAACTGAAAAAGAAAACTTCTTCATTCAGTTTTATCCCAGAAGCTTTTGCTGTAGAAGGAGCTTTTGTTGCCATTGAACTTCCAAAGCATGAAGAGGCAAAGTTCTATCGACTGGAAGTTTATCGAGATGAGAATCTTGAAAAACTTGTTTTTAAGAAAACCTCCAAAAGAAATAAGATCATCTGGCCCGGAGCTCAAGGCGGTAAGTACTATTATCGTTACTCTATCATTGACTACTGGGATAGAGAGAGTGAGTTCAGTGATGCTTCTCTTCTAGGAATTACTTCTGATCACCTTAGACCAGAGCGCCCGAAAGAGTTAAAACTCGAGGTTAAGGATAACGCAGTCACAGTCTTCTGGGACCAAGTTAAACTTGCTGCATTTTACAGAGTAGAGATCGCAAGAAACAAAGACTTTAAAAATGCTCAGATAATAAACACTCCAAATAGTTCTCATCAATTTAATGTAGAGTCCGGACACTATTATTTAAGAGTAAAATCCTTTAATGACTTTGGTGAAAGTAGCTATCAGGAAAAGAGCTTTAAAATAACTATAAGAGATCAAGTTGTTAAGGAAGCAGATAAAAATCAATTATTTTTCCTCTATAGGCCTTCCATGGATCAGATGGAGTTCTCGGATGGACAGTCGGGGAAAGTAAAAGGTGAAGTGATTGGTGCTGGAGAAGTTCGATATGAGAGAGTGGATCAATATCTGTCTATCCTCAAAGCAGATCTACTGCTAGGAAAAGTTTTTGAAGGGGAGAGTTATCAACAATATTCTGTTGAAGGCTCTTTGGATTATTTATTTAGAAATGATGATTGGAAGATCTCAGCTGGTCCTCTTTTAAAGTGGTGGAGCCTTCCAGGTTTTAGCATTGAAAATAAAGTCACCGCGAAGAGTGAATCTCACTTTACGGCCGGAGGACATGCCCGCTTAGCAAGAGGTTCTCTAAATCAAGAATTTGTTTTTGATCAATACGTCTATATCAGTGGAGTCTCTGGTTTTCTTTCGGAGTTGAGTTACCGTAAAAACTTAAACCGCTTCAACCTTTTTACAGGAGTAGGGTTTGAGAATATAGAATTTCAAGAACAAAAGAAAAACTCAGTTATCTTGAAAATAGGTCTTGGAATTTCTTTTTAAAGTGAGTCACTGCGATCAGGAAGAAGAGAGGAAGTAGGACTTGAAAAAGAAGATTCCCACCATTACCGTCATTGTTACTATCGATAGTGCCGCAGCTAATACTCGAATTTAATTTAAGTTCCTGAGAGTCAGGTTTTTTCTCCGGAGTGAAATCTTTTTCACCAATATAATCCACAACTCCATTAGAATCCTTCAAGCGAATAAGACCACTTGATCCATCTCCTCCATGTCCGCCATTAGGAGCTTGCCCACCTTTTCCTCCACGGGCCAAGAGCTTGCCTTGTAGATCAAGGATATTGGCCTCTAGGATTATGACTCCGCCGGAGCCGCCGCCGCCTCCGCCGTTACGATTAACAGAGTCTGCTCCATTGCCTCCATTGGCATTAATAAGCCCTTGTGAGGTTAGTGTAATTTGTCCTGAAGCTTTAATATAGATCGCTCCACCTCCACCTCCTCCTGAGGCAACCATGTTATCTAGACCCTGAGATGTAGCACCACCTCCAGCTCCTCCTCCATATCCTCCACGAAAAAATAGCTCAATGGTTGTGAAGTCTGTGCTAATTCCTCCAGGAGCAGGGGGGTTAATAGAAGTTAAGCAAGGAGTTCCATTCTGACCAGGAGACTGAAAACCTCCTCCGCCAGCTCCGTCTCCACAATTAGCA